>CAZVBB010000020.1:0-12443 GCA_964625285.1 uncultured bacterium
AGAATATGGCCGAGAGAGATTGGAACGAATACAAAACACGCAAGGAATATATTGATAAGCTTCTTATTGAGTCTCAATGGGCTCCCATAGCTCAATATGTAGAAAACAAACAATACAATCATGCCTCGATTGAAGAATACCCCACAGAAACCGGTCTAGCGGATTATGTGCTTTTCCATAATAAAAGACCTCTTTCTGTTGTAGAAGGCAAAAAAGTTGCCGTTGGCGTTCAAAATGTTTTACAACAAGCCCAGCGCTATTCAAGAGGTTTTAAAGATAGCCCTTTTGCCTTTCGCGAGTTCAAAATTCCCTTCATATACTCTACCAATGGAAAAATAATCTGGTTTCAAGATTTACGTCATCCTCTTAACAGATCGCGTGAAGTGATGAGGTTTCATACACCTAATGCCTTGGAAGAATTTCTATCGCGCAACGAAGATACGGCAAAAGTCTGGCTCAAAAATACACCCATAGACAATCCTTACTTACGCAATTATCAGAAGGAAGCCATAGGGAGCATTGAGAAAGCAATCCTTGAGAGAAAACGGAATATGCTTATCGCAATGGCAACCGGTACAGGTAAAACATTTACCATTGTAAATTTAATTTATCGGCTCATGAAATCAGGTTATGCCAAGCGTATATTGTTCCTTGTTGATAGGCGCGCTTTAGCCGCGCAAGCAGTAACAGCATTGGCAAGTTTTGAGGCAGAGCCTGGACTTAAATTTGACAAGATATATGAAGTATATAGTCAGCGTTTTAGACGTGAAGACCTTGATAAAGATATAAAGTTTGACCCAAAAGTTTTACCTACAGAATATCTTACTAACCCTCAAGCTAAACACAGCTTTGTATATGTATCTACAATTCAAAGAATGCGAATAAATCTATTTGGCTATGCCGGCATGTTTGGCCGCAATACAGGGGACGAAGAAGAGGAGGAAGGTGCCGAGAAATTAGACATACCCATTCATGCCTTTGATGTAATTATTGCCGATGAGTGTCATAGAGGTTATACTGCACAAGAGGAAAGTAAATGGCGTGAGGTTTTAATGCACTTTGATAGCATTAGAGTAGGCCTAACTGCAACCCCAGCAGCCCATACAACAGCATTTTTCAAAGAAATAGTTTATCGTTATGATTATGAGCGAGCAGTAAAAGAAGGATTTCTTGTTGATTATGATGCCATAGCCATAAATTCAGATATTACCATAAACGGTGTTTTCCTTAAGCAAGGTGAAGAAATAGGGTTAAAAGATACATCCACCGGCCAATTAGTATTTGATGTTTTAGAAGACGAAAGAGAGCTTGAGCCAGCAACCAATGAGAGCGAATGGACTGCCCCTGACAGAAACAAGAAGATAATAAAAGAGATTAAAAAATATCTGCTTGACCAAGAGGAACAGCTCGGTCATTTTCCCAAGACCCTTATTTTCGCCATTAACGATATTGAGCATATATCCCACTGCGATCAGCTTGTGAATATCTTGCGAGACGAATTTAATAGAGGCGATGCCTTTGTTCAAAAAATAACTGGAAGTCAGACAGTTGATATGCCCCTTCAAAGAATCCGGGAGTTTAGAAATAGGCAGAATCCCGGTATTGTTGTTACTGTAGATATGCTTTCAACAGGTGTCGATATCCCTAAAATTGAAAACATTGTATTTTTGCGCCCTGTAAAATCAAGAATACTTTTTGAACAGATGATGGGGCGAGGGACACGTCTTTGCGAAGAAATTAACAAAACACATTTTACTATTTTTGATTGTTTCCGTGGAACGCTTTTAGAATACTTCCGAAAAACCACAGCCATTACAGCCGAAACTCCTATTAAGCCAACCAGAACTATTAGAGAGATAGTGCAGGCAATCGCTGACAATCAAGATAGAGCTTATAATATAAGAGTACTATCCAAACGCCTTCAGCGCATATCCAAAAACATAACCCAAGAAAGCAGAAATCAATTTAATTACATCTTAGGTAGCGTTGACATTGCGGAATTCGCTAAAAGCCTTGAGGAAAGACTGGAAAAAGATTGGGGTAGCACGATGTATATTTTACAGAGTGAAGGGTTTTTTAATATGTGCGACAACTACCAGCGTCCTCTAAAGAAGCAAATTGTGGCTGAGGGCGCCGAAGATACCGTTACTTCTGATATTGTTTTTCGTGCTACCGATGGAAGTAAACTAAAACCAGAAGATTATCTTAATCTATTTGAAAAATTTGTTCGGGAAAACCCAGAGCACATAGAGGCGATAGAAATACTTCTTAATAAACCAAAAGATTTCCACACTGAAGACCTAAAAGAATTACGATTAAAATTGGCAACTAAACCCGATGACCTGGTGGACAAATTTAAAGAACAAAATCTACGTCGGGCATATAACAAAGAATTAGCTGACATTATTTCAATCATAAGGCATGCGGCAAAAGGAGAGGAGCTCCTTACGGCAGAATCGCGTATTGACAGGGCGTTAGCAAAGGTTAAAGCAAACCATGAATTTACTGAAGCACAAGAAAAATGGTTTGGTCTAATACGATACCACTTAATAGCTAACCTTCTTATTGAGAAAGACGATATAGACTTTTTACCTATTTTTACCCGTGAAGGTTTAAATTATAGAAAACTGGATAAGATATTTAACGGTGAACTTGATGAAATATTACAGGAAATTAACGAGGCGGTGTTAGTATGAGTGATATTGTCCAAAAATTATGGGGGTTTTGCCACACCTTGAGGCAGGATGGCATTGATTATGGCGATTACATTGAGCAGTTGACTTATCTACTTTTTCTTAAAATGGCAGAGGAGAAAGGTGCTGAAATTCCTAAAGAATATTCATGGAGTGTTCTTCGTGAGAAATCAGGGACAGAGTTGACTGATTTTTACACAGATGTTTTAAGAGGTTTAGAAAAGCAAAAGAATACTTTAGGACAAATCTATGGCGGTGCTATTTCCAGGTTTAGTAATCCAGTTAATCTTAAAAAAATGATAAATCTCATAGATGAAACTGAATGGACATCTTTAAATGTTGATGTGAAAGCAGCCGCCTACGAGGGCCTTTTAGAGAAAAGCGCATCAGAGGGTAAAAAAGGAGCAGGTCAATATTTTACTCCGAGAATTTTAATCCAGTCTATTGTCCATTGCATGAAACCCGATCCACGAAAGATAAAAGACTTTACTATTCATGACCCAGCCGCAGGCACAGGCGGTTTCTTAGTTTGTGCCTATGAATGGCTTATTGAACATACTAAAAGTGGTCTTGAAAGAGAAGATGCAAAAAGGATTATGACTAAAACTTATTCTGGAACTGAACTTGTGGCAAGACCTCGCCGCCTTGCTCTTATGAACTTATATCTTCATGGAATCAATGCCGACATATATTTAGGCGATTCACTATATGAACCGCTTAAACCGACACGCTATAGTTGCGTTCTTACTAATCCTCCATTTGGCACAAAAGGTGCAAACCAAGCACCAACAAGAGATGACTTTACAGTTGAGACCTCCAACAAACAGCTTAACTTTATCCAGCATGTAATAAATATCTTAAAACCTGGCGGAAGAGCAGCTATAGTTTTGCCTGATAATGTTCTTTTTGAAGAACATGCCGCAAGAGATATATTTGAAAACTTAATGGAGGATTGCAACCTTCACACTATTTTAAGACTTCCACGAGGTACATTCACACCTTATTCACCCGGCGTTAAGGCAAATGTAATCTTTTTTACTAAGAGCCCCAAAACAGAGAATATCTGGATTTACGATGCAAGAACAAATATCCCTTCAATTACTAAGAAAGACAGACCCCTTACTCCTGAACATTTTGTAGATTTTGAAAAATGCTTTAACTCCGACCCTAATGGACATCCCAAAAAGCCGAGAGAAGAATCTGAACGATTTAGGTGCTTTACCCGCGAAGATATAAAGAAAAGGAATAATAACCTTGATATCTTTTGGCTCAAAGAAGAATCTCTGGAAGATTCAGATGAATTACCGGAACCAGAAGATTTAGCAAGTGAAGCCGCGGAACACCTGCAGACAGCTTTAGATGAGTTGAATGATTTACTATTGGAACTTGAGCCAAGTAACAACAAAGACAAGGAAAAAGGAGAAATGAAACGACAATCACTGCCTTTAAAAAAATATGAGACAAGCAGAATAGAATATAAGGAAGCAGAGAAAGGTCTTCCTCAAAGCATCTGGAAAACAATATCTGCATTTTCTAATGCTGGTGGAGGAATGATAGTTCTTGGTATAAAACAAAAAAAGGAGCAATTGATAAAACAAGGTATTAAGAACCCTCAAAAGTTTATCGATGATTTGGTTTCTACAATAAGTGAAAAATTTAACTTCTGCCCGGTTGTGAAACCGGAAATAATAAAAGAGAAAAACAAGTACTTTATTACTATTGAAGTAGAAGAAGTTTTAAAATATGAAAAGCCGATTTACATAAAAGATGCAGGTCCTCTTAAAGGAGGATATAAGCGAGTCGGTTCGGTTGACCAGCGTCTGGGCGATAAAGACCTGCAAAGATTTTTTCAAGAGCGTCTGTCTTCCCCTGACGCTCAAATTTTAAAAGACACTACTTTTTCTGATGTTGATGATAAGTCAATCGCCACTTTTAAAGAAATAAGAAGACTGCAAAAAGAAGATGCCGAAGAGCTGCGTCTAAAAGGCAAAGGATTGCTTAAGGCATATAATATGCTTTCTAAAGACGAAAGGCTTACAGTTGCCGGCATGCTTCTTTTTGCGAAAACAAATACTGTAAAAAGACTCTTTCCGCATTTCAGGCTTGATATTATCCGTATAAAAGGCATTGAATGGGGAAAAGATAAAGACCCCTTTTTATCAACCGACCTTACCGGTAATTTAATCCAGATTCGCAATCAGGCATTAGATATTATTAATAGGTTTTATCTTACTCCTTTCAGGTTGGGCAAAAACTTAACCCGCCTTGGCGATGACCCGTTTAAGAAAGCACTGCGGGAGGCATTAAGCAATCTTCTTATGCACCAGAATTATTTTCATACATCGCCATCGCAAATCCGCCTCTATAATGACCGTATTGAGTTTTATAATCCAGGTTATTCTTTAAAAGATCCCCGGGAGTATGAAGCTCCCGGCTCTGAATTACGTAACAGTTTAATTGCCAAGGTATTTTATGATTTAGGCTGGGCAGAGACCAAGGGGACTGGTTTTAGAACTACTATTTTAACCTTAAAGAAACAAGGGTATCCTTCTGCAAGGTGGATAAACGATGAGAAGAATGATACCTTCACGATAGTTTTTCCTTATCCTGCCGAACAAGTCACCGCTCAAGTTACCCCACAAGTCGCCCCACAAGTCGCCCCACAAGTTGAAGTAAGAGATAGAATGGCAAAACTCCTAACCTTCTGTGAAGAGCCTCGCTTTTTGAGAGAAATGATGGATTTCTTAGGTCTTAAGGACAGAAAGAATTTTGCAGAGCAGATTCTAAATCCTTTATTGGAGAAAGGTTATATTGAGAGGACAATTCCTGACAAACCACGAAGCAGATTTCAGAAATATGTTACGGTAAAGAAGAAATGATGAATGAAAGATACGATTTACCAAATGGATGGTCTAGGAGCAAAGTGGGAAGCTTATGTAAGATGATTAGAGGAGTTTCTTACCCTAAAGTAGACGCAAAGAAACAATTATCAAAAGGATATTATCCGGTATTACGTGGGGGGAATATCCAGGACGAAATAATTTTTAAAGACCTAGTATTTGTACCGAGCAAATATATAAAAGATGAGCAATATATAAGAAGATTTGATGTTGTTCTTGCCATGTCTAGCGGCAGCAGGAATATTGTAGGCAAAGCAGCGCAGGCAAAGGAAGATTACAAAGGAAGCTTTGGTGCTTTTTGTGGTTTATTACGGCCAAATAAGCAAATTGAACCGAGATTTTTTGGATATTATTTTAAAACAAAAGATTACCGGACTAAAATCTCAAACCTCTCGGCAGGTGTTAATATAAATAATCTTAGACAGGGGTATATTGAAAATTTATCGATATCATTACCTCCGTTACCAGAACAAAAGCGTATTGTTACAAAAATCGAAAATCTCTATGATCGTCTCAACAAAACCAAACAAGAACTTGCTAAAATTCTGCCTATTCTCAAAAAATTCCGCCAATCCGTTTTAGCCAAAGCATTTAGCGGTGAATTAACCAAGGAATGGCGCGGGCATCAGACAGATTTAGAACTCGCCTCAAAGTTATTAGAACGCATCCGCGAAGAACGAAAGAAAACACTCGGCAAAAAATACAAAGAACCAGAGCCGATTGATACTTCAGATTTACCGGAACTTCCGGAGATGTGGGAATGGACAAGAATGGACGATTGTTGTTTGGTAAATCCGCGACATCCTTCGGATATATTGCCGTTAGATACGCAAATCTCATTTATCCCTATGCCTGCCATAAGTGCTGAAGTTGGTGCTATAACAAAGCCAGAAATACGGCCACTAAAAAAAGTAATTAAAGGATTCACCCATTTTGCAGAAGGTGATGTGCTATTTGCGAAGATTACGCCTTGTATGGAAAATGGAAAGGCAGCGATAGCCAAAAATTTAGTTAGTGGTGTTGGTTGTGGGACGACAGAATTATATGTATTACGGCCACTTGGCGGTATACTCTCAGAATATATTTATTACTATATCAGACAACAATCATTCAGAGATAGAGCAGAAGCTAATATGACAGGAACTGCGGGACAGTTGAGAGTGCCTGTAGAGTTTATTAGAAATGAAATTCTACCCATTCCGTCAGCAAAGGAGCAAAAGGTTATAATAAATAAAATCAAGAATCTTTACGCTCAAGCCGATACAATCGAAAAATCCGTCAAAATTGCCCAAGCCCATTGCGAAAAACTAACCCAATCCATCCTCGCCAAAGCCTTCAGAGGTGAATTAGTTGAGCAGGACCCAAATGATGAGCCAGCTGAAAAGCTTTTGAGTAAAATAGAGCGGAAAAGTCAAAATTAAAATAATAATAATGGCAAACAAATGAAAAATCTTTGGGAATTGGCAGCCGAGCGGCATAAAACATCTCACCCTACAGAGAAACCCGAAAAGCTTTTAGAGCGAATTATATTGATTGGAAGCGAAGAAAAGGATATGGTACTGGACCCTTTCATGGGTTCGGGAACTACAGGTGTTGTGGCTAAACAACTGGGCAGAAACTTTATAGGGATTGAAATAGATGATAAATATTTTAAAATTGCAAAGAGTAGGATAGAAAATACTTATTCGCGTAGCAATTTAGTCGGATATTTGAAAAATCTATAGCGGAAAAACCTACAGATGGAACTTTATGTGAAGAGTGCAAAATAGCAAGAATTGATAAGAGGTGAGCTGCATGGCAATGAGAAGAAAATTCGTGCGGTAAAAATAGGGTAGGGGCGAATAAAGCCAGAAAAACTGGAAAACTTTATAAGGTCAAGAAGCAATCTCTGATTGGAAATAGGGATTGTGGGGTAATAAGTAATGTCGATGCAGGGAGCAAACTGGAACAATTTTAAAGCAAAATTCAACAGCAACGAGCAAAAATCTTTCGAGTGGCTTTGCTATCTTTTGTTTTGCAAAGAATTCAATAAGAACACAGGAATATTCAGATATAAAAACCAAGCAGGAATCGAAACTGAACCTATTGAATATAACGGTGAAACCATAGGACTTCAGGCAAAATTTTATGAAACAAAGGTTAGTGAGAATAAAGATGATATAAAAAATTCTATCGATAAAGCAAAAGAAAGGAATAATAATCTTAGCAAAATTATATTTTATATAAACCAAGAGTTTTCAGAAAGCAGCAAAAAAGGCAAAAAAGACCCCGCATATAAAGTAGAAATAGAAAATCATGCTAAATCTCACGGCATAGAGATAGATTGGAGAAGCAGAAGCTTTTTCGACTCTCCATTTGTTTGTGAAGAAAATGCCAAAATAGCGCAGCATTTTTTCAGTTTAGGAAAAAGTGTAATTGATTTTATAAGCGAGCTAACTCGTCATACAGAAGATATTCTCGCTGCTATAAATTCAAAAATAAATTTCAAAAATAACGAAATAAAAATAGATAGAACACAGAACATAAAAAATCTTAAAGATGTTCTGGCTATATCTTCTCTATCAATCTTAAGCGGGGGAATAGGCGTAGGAAAAACAGCCATCATAAAAGATTTTTACGACTCAGTTAAAGGGAGAAGCCCATTCTTTATCTTCAAAGCCACAGAATTTTATATTTCTAACATTAATCAACTTTTCGCTAATTATGGAGCATTCACTCTAACTCTATCGGACTTCATAAAAGAACATCAAGACTTTGAAGAGAAATATGTGATAATCGATTCTGCTGAAAAGTTATCTGATATCGAGTATAAAGAAGTCTTTCAGGAATTCTTATCCACTTTACAAGCTAACAATTGGAAAGTTATATTTACAACAAGACATAGTTATCTGGACGACTTGAGGTTTCAGTTTATCGAAGTTTACCGTGTTAGATGTCAGCCGGTAGAAATCGAGAGTCTTAAACCTGAAGAGCTTGGTACGATTTCAAAAAAATACGGTTTTAACTTACCAAATAATGACAGATTGTTCGAACTTTTGCGGACCCCTTTTTATCTCAATGAATATCTGCAAAATTATGATAGCCTAGGTCATACCATAAGCTTTTCTGAATTCAAAAATCTTTTATGGAACAAGCAAATATCCAAGACCTCATACCAAAAAAATAACGTGCACATAAAGCGTGAAGAATGTTTTTTGAAAATCGCTCACAAAAGAGCAATTGAAGGACATCTTTTTGTAAAAGCCGATGATTGCGATAATGAAATACTGCGAAACCTGGAAGTTGATGAAGTTATCAAATACGATCCTAACGCAGGGAGATACTTTATTACTCATGATATTTATGAAGAGTGGGCTTTAGATAAAATCATCGAAAGGGATTTCGCTAACACAAAAGATTATAAACAGCTTTTTCAATGCATAGGAGGCTCGTTGCCAATTCGTAGAGCTTTTAGAAATTGGCTTTCAGAAAAGTTGTTTAGCGATAGAAACAAAGTTAAAACGTTTATTGAGACTGCGATTGGCGATGATGCAATCGAGGCTTATTGGAAGGATGAAATCTATGTATCAGTATTGTTATCTGATTACGCAGATACATTTTTTCAATTATTTGAAAGTAAACTTCTAGAAGATAACCAAAATCTTTTAGTGAAGATAATTTTTCTGCTGAGAATTGCCTGCAAAGAAGTTGATGAAGAATTCTTAAACATTCTGGGGATCCAGAAAACTATCTCAAGTGCCTTAAAAACAATTTTTACAAAGCCCAAAGGCAATGGTTGGGCATGTACCATAGATTTCATACATAAACATAGAACCGAACTGGGATTGCAAAAGATGAATGTTGTTCTTCCCTTGCTTGATGATTGGAATAACAAAAATAAGGAAGGGGGGACGACACAAAAAGCAAGCCAGATAGCGCTATATTACTATAGTGAGATCACAAAGGAACGATATCATCGTATCTCTGACGGCAAGGAAGTGCAATTAATAAGAGTAATTTTATACGGCGCCTCAGAAATTACAGATGAATTGAAGGCTATCTTTGATGGAGTTATCTCTAAGAAGGCGACTAATTACAGAGATAGATATTATGCGCTTATTAAGCCGATTTTAACATCTATCACGGATTCCTTCGGGGTAGTTAAAGCCCTGCCGAGTTATGTAATAAAGTTGGCAGATATTTTCTGGTTTCAGAATCCCGATGAATTAGATAATGATTATAGATATTCAAGAAGAATGGACATGGAGGATTACTTTTGTATTTCAGCAAGGCACCATGACTATTTCCCTGCAAGTGCATTTCAAACGCCGATATTTCAACTTCTAAAATTAGCTCCTCAAGAAACGATAGATTTTATTTTATCGTTTACGAACAAAACTGTGGAATGCTATGCGAAATCCGAGCTTGACGGTAAGATAGAACAAGTAGATGTTTTTGCCGATGGAGATAGGCCAATAAAACAATATATAAGCAACAGGCTTTGGTGCATGTATCGAGGCACTCAAGTTGCGCCGTGCCTTCTTGAGTCTATACATATGGCACTCGAGAAATGGCTCCTTGAAGTCGCAAAATCAGCCTCAAAAGAGATTATTGAAAGCTGGTGCCTACACCTTGTAAAAAACTCCAAATCTTCTTCAATAACCTCAGTAGTTACAAGTGCGGTTTTAGCCCAACCATCAAAACTTTTCAATATTGCAAAAATACTGTTCCAGACCAAAGAATTCTTTCTATATGATACCAGCCGGCTTTTAATGGATGAACAAGCAAAATTTCAGTATTCGATAGGTTACGGACTTAATTATGACCACCAAATATATCAAGATGAGAGAATTAAAACTTGCGATGATAGCCATAGAAAGTGCCCCCTCGAGCATTTAGCTCTTAAGTACCAGTTGTTCAGGACAGAAGAAGAGAGTGAGGATGAAGTTAAGGAAAGACAGAAAACCATATGGGGCATATTTGATAAATATTATGCAGAACTCCCAGGCAAATCTTCAGAAACAGGCTACGATAAGACTTGGAAACTATATTTGGCGAGAATGGACAGAAGAAAAATGAGGCCGGAAATTGAAAAAACTGATGAAGGCACTTTAATTAAATTTAATCCTGAAATTGATCCTGACTTGAAGAAGCATAGTGAAGATACTTTGTACGAAATTTCCGAGAAGATGAAGTATACGTGTTTGCGAGTATGGGCAGATTGCAGATTCAGAGGAGAAGAAGAGAACTACAAGAAATATCCTCAGTACGAAACTAATCCAAAGCGGGTAATTACGGAAGCAAAGGACATATTTGAAGGGCTAAAGACTACAAAAGAGGAAGAATATTCCCTATTCAACCGTTCAGTGCCTGCGTATGCCTGTTCTGTTTTAATGCGTGATTTTTTTGACAAACTTGATTTAGGCGAAAAAGAATTCTGCAAAGAAGTAATTATCACATATGCAGCTATACCATTAATGACAGAACAGTATATGTATCAGATATCCGATGGCACGGAAGCCGCGATTACTCTTTTACCTAATCTTATGGAGAATTTTCAAAAGGATAAGAAAGATATCAAAATGTTGTTGTTTAGATTATTGCTTATTCCGTCTCGAGAAATATCAACTTTTGCTGCCAGAAGTATTTTGCATAAATTATGGAGAATTAGTTTTAACGATGCCAACTCTATGTTTCTAGGATATCTCTTGCTGTCTCCAAAATATTATGCACTTATTGATGAAATAAGAAAGGAAAATTACAAAAAGAAAAACTACGGCGATCTAAGAGCGCAAGTTTCAAAAGCATTTCAGAAAAAGTACAAGAAGAAGCTTGAAAGGGTTGCCATGAATGATATTTCTTATGATGAATTAGAAGGTTTAGAAAGCATAGATTTAGAAATTCTAAAGACGGCATTTGAACTATTACCCATGGGAATAACTAATGATGACCATAAGAAATTCTTGAAAATGATTTTCCCAATTTTTGCAAAGAGAATATTGCGGGATGACCGTGATGATAGGATTGACTATACTCTGAGGCACAAATTTTTAGAAAAGCTTGCATACTTTATCTTAAATCTACCGACAGATGAAATAAAGACATACTTGCAGCCTTTTATTGAGAATTTTCACAACTCAAGAGAGATGTCCGAATTCTTTCAGGAATTTATATACGTGGAAGATAAGCTGTCCAAATATGATGAATTCTGGATAGTCTGGAATGCATTTTATGAGAAAGTATCAGATTTATGTAAAAACAAAAGCGGCTATTATGCAAAAGAAGTTATACGCAGTTATCTTTTAGCGGGAGTGCCTTGGAATGAAAAAGCAAAGGAATGGCATACGCTTAAAGAACGAGAAAAGATATTCTACAAAAAGGTAGCGGAAGATATGGGCCAGCACCCAGCCGTATTATACTCTATTTCAAAAATCCTCAACGACATAGGAAGCAATTTTATTGAAGATGGGATTAGTTGGATGAGTAATATTTTGGAAAAGAATACTCAGCTTATTTCACAAGACTTAGAAATAAATACAATTTACTATATAGAAAATGCTTTGAGGCGATATCTTTTAACAGAACGTCAAAGGATTAGGGCATCATTTCAATTAAAAAATCAAGTTATTATTATATTGAATTTTCTGGTAGAGAGAGGGTCTGTAACAGCATATTTGTTAAGAGAAGACATTCTATAATGTGGAGATGTAGTGCATGAGGTAATTAGCAATTTGTTTTACAATCGCAGTCGGACTAAAATCCAAAAATCCAGGGACACAATACCTATTTCTCTTTATTCCTGTAGGGACACCATATTTAATTATTGACCGATTTGGTAAATAAGTTACTCGAGAAGTTCGAAGAGATAGCG
>CAZVBB010000021.1:0-12073 GCA_964625285.1 uncultured bacterium
GGAAACATGTGATATAATTTGTTGTGGCGAGCAGATGAAATCAAAATAGGAGGGTTTTTCTATGTCTATAACAAAAGAGAAATTGGTTGAAAAGCTTAATAACGACCTAGCGTTGGAGTATACCGCGGCGATTCAGTATGTTCAGCACTCGGGAGTCATAACGGGGGCGGCATACATGAGCATACGCAAGGAGCTAGTTGCTCATGCAAACGAAGAACTTCAGCATGCAATAACTCTGGCGGATCAGGTAAACTATCTCGGCGGAGTTCCTACTGTCAAAGTTTATAATCCTCAGGTGTCGCCAGAAAACATAAAAATGCTCGAGCAAGATTTGGCCGGCGAAGAGGATGCTGTTAAAAGATATATCGAAAGAATTTCTGAGGCAGAAGAATTGAAACTTTTTCATCTCTCTCAGCAGCTTAGAGATATTCTCGTTACGGAGCAGGAGCATGCTAAGGATTTAATTGAAGCTCTCGGAAGGTGATATACTCTGCTTTGTCAATTAAATGTAGTGACCAAGCTTGCTTGGCTTGAACTAAATTTGTAGTCATATAGCCGACCAAGGTCGGCAACTACAATGCTACAATACAATCGTTATGTAATTGACAAAGCAATATACTGCTGCAGAATTAAAGAGGTATCTCTTTGATTGAAAAAACGAAAAAAGAAGTTTATCTTGACAATACCTCAACCACACGTTTAGACGAGCGCGTGCTTGAAGCGATGCTTCCGTACTTAAAAGAAAAATACGGAAATCCGCTGAATGTGCACTCGATCGGTTCCGCCGCCAAAGACGGTTTAGATGAAGCGAGAGAACGCGTAGCTCAATTAATTGGAGCGGAAGACCCGAGAGAAATCATTTTTACGTCTTGCGGCTCAGAGTCGAACAATTTGGCGATCAAAGGAATAGCCGCTGCATATCAGGACAAAGGAAAACATATCGTAGTAAGCGCGATCGAGCATTTCTCGGTTCTGTATGCCGCAAGACGCCTGCAAAAACTCGGATTTGACCTTAGTATCGTCGGGGTGGATAAAGACGGCTTGCTTAATCCCGAGGAGCTAAAAAAAGCGCTTAGAAAAGACACTATTCTTGTATCTATCCAGCATGCAAATACCGAAATAGGAACTATTCAGTCAATAAAGGAGTTAGCCGCCGCCGCAAAATCCATCGCCAAAGATATTATTTTTCACACCGATGCTATCGGCACTGTCGGATCAATTGAGCTCAATATTAAGGAACTTGGGGTCGATTCTTTGTCGCTTGCAGGGTCGCAGTTTTACGGCCCCAAAGGCGCGGCAGCACTTTACCTTAAAAAGGGAGTTAGGGCTACTCCTCAGATTGACGGCGGTATACAGGAAGAAGGCAGACGCGCTGGCACCGAAAATGTGGCCGGCTTTGTAGGGCTTGGTGAAGCGTGCAGGATTGCTAAAATCGAAACGGCTCAGAACGCCAAAAAAATCGCTGCGCTCAGAGACAAGCTTATCAACGAACTTCCCGAAAAAATAAAATATCTCTACCTTAACGGTCCGACCAAAAACCGACTGCCCTCTAACGCAAATTTTTCGGTAGAGTTTATCGAAGGCGAGGGTATGCTGCTTTTATTGGATCAAAAATGGATTTATGTTTCGAGCGGCTCGGCATGCACCTCTAAAGCGCTCAAATTATCCCATGTCCTTGAAGCGATTAAGGTCGACGCCGCGGTCGCGCAGGGGTCAGTGCTTTTTTCACTTTCAAAATACAACACTCAAGATGATATTAATTATGTGCTTGAAACAATGCCCGCTATCGTAGAAAAATTAAGGTCTATATCGCCGATATATGCGCATTTTGCCAAAACCGGGGAAAGAATGAAGGTGGGGCCAGGAACGGATTATAGTGCTCCGTCTCACGAATAGTTGCCATTTTGCATGAGAGGTTTTGAGGCGAAACAAGGAGCGAGGACGCAGGTGTATAAGCTTGCGATACATCAAGGACGAGCGACGAAGTTGTAGCCCAAAAGCGCCGTGCCCTTCGGGGATGTTCATCTTTGGGGCATTTCTGCGTCACTCCTCGCTTATGTGCCGCAGAGGGCACACCGCGCGCTCGTCGTTCCTTGAACTGCCCTTAAATCTGAACATCCAAAATGCTCAACTATTTGTGAGACGGAGCACTAATCATCACGATGAATCAACGGAGGAGTAGATGCCATTTTATTCCGAAAAAGTAATGGATCATTTTTCAAACCCGCGCAATGTCGGAGAGATCAACGATGCCGACGGAAAAGGCGAGATAGGAAATCCCGTTTGCGGCGACATGATGACTTTTTATATTAAAGTCAAAGATGATAAACTCGAAGACGTAAAATTCAAAACCTTCGGCTGCGGTGCGGCGATAGCGGTCTCGTCCATAGTGTCGGAAATGGCAAAAGGCAAAACTCTCGACGAAGCCCTTAATATCACTAACGCCTCTGTGGCTCAGGAGCTCGGTGGACTGCCATCTAATAAAATGCACTGCTCTAATCTCGGGGCCGACGCCCTTCACAAGGCGATAGAGGACTACAGAAAGAAACACGGAGGCGTTCAATGAAACCAAAAGAAAAATACGAAGCAGAAAAATGCCACTGCCCCTACTGCGAAAAAGAACTCAAAATGAGTTGCTTCGAGCCGGTATTCTGCAACCCCTGCAACATTAAACTGATTAAATGCAAAAAATGCAGCGAACTTTTCAACGATAGATTGAAGAAATGTCCAAAATGCGAAGGAATAAAATGAATATGTCCGGTGAAGCAAATAATAAAATGACACTCATTCTTTTTTCAGGCGACCTTGACAAAGCGATAGCCGCATTCATCCTCGCTACCACTGCTGCGGCAAGTAAAATGGATGTTACAATTTTTTTTACATTCTGGGGCTTAAACGTGCTTAAGAAAACAAAATTTACAATCTCAAAAACCCAGCGACTGATGCAGAAAATGTTCAATTTTATGAGCACGTCTCGGCTGCCCATTAGCAAGCTCAATATGCTCGGAATGGGTCCGTGGATGATGAAAAAATTGATGAAAAAATCCAAAATGGCTTCACTTGAAGATCTAATGGCTCTTGCAAAACAACTCGGCGTAAAATACATTGCATGCACCACGAGCTGCGGCGTCCTCGGACTCGACAAGGACGCGCTTATTCCAGAAGTTGCCGAGTTCGCCGGGGCTTCGACGTATCTCGCCGAGGCCAAAAACGCGAAAATAAACCTTTTTATATAGAAAAATCCATGAAAACGGACAGAACCATAGACTGTATCGGCTTATATTGCCCCATGCCGATAGTCAAAACAAAACTTGAGCTGGAAAATATGAACGTCGGAGAAGTGTTAGAAGTGGTTGCCGACGACCCCGGTATCGAAAAGGATCTCCCGAACTGGTGCCAGATGTCCAATGAAGAGTTTTTGGGGATTTTGAAAGAGGGCGATAAATTTAAGGGTTATGTCAGAAAAAAGTAAACTCAAAAAATACGCTTCAAAGCGTAAATTTTCTGATACGCCCGAACCTTTTTCTATGGACACCTCAAAAAAACAAAACTCTGCACCTATATTTGTAATTCAAAAACATACTGCTTCGCATCTTCACTGGGACCTGCGCCTTAAAATCGACGGCGTCCTGAAATCATGGGCGGTGCCGAAAGAACCTCCGGCGACGGAAGGCATAAAGCGTCTTGCGATTCAGGTAGAGGATCATCCTCTTTCATATGCCGAGTTTGAAGGCGTGATTCCTGAGGGAAACTACGGCGCGGGAACCGTCGAAATCTGGGACAGGGGGAGTATCAGTTTTGAGAAATGTGAAAAGAAAGAGATTTTGTTCGCATTTTCAGGCAAAAAACTAAACGGAAAATATGCGTTAATAAATACGGGTGGGAAAAACTGGCTTTTTTTCAAACGCAAAACTTAAATGAACCCGCCTTACGTTAAATTAAAAGCGGGGCAGATATGTATGTTGGCGGGTTTCGATTCATCGGGTTCTGTTGTAGAGGTGCATTAGAATAGAGATTTTGAAGTAGAGAAAGAATGCAAATGATACCCCCTTTAGAAAAGGGGGGCGAGGGGGGATTTGAAAGATTGATGGATTCATAAAATCTCCCCTAACCCCTCTTTTCCAAAGAGGGAAATAAAAGAGGAATGCTTGTCCGCCTCTGACAGAAAGCAATTTAGTTATTTTAAGTTAGGCGAAATGCCCAAAAAGAAAGGAGGTTGGTATCATGAGAAGAAAGGGGAGGTTGGTGTCATGAGAAGTAAGAAGAATAAGGTAATATTTTGCTTGTTGGGGGGATTACTGTTGGCAACCAGCATTGCCTATGCCCAAGATAAGGATGTTGAAGGAAGTAAAGACCATCCGCTCATTTCACGCTTTCCCGGTTCTATCATAAAGTATTATGATGTAAAACAGTTTGATGAGTATGTTCTTCCTTTAGGGAAACTTGATAAAGAGGGGAAGTTGACAAAAAGTCAACGACTGGAAGGTAAGATAACTCGTATTTTCTACGGGGCCCCAAAAGGTCGTTCACCGCTGGAAATTTATCGCAGCTATGAGGCGGCACTAAAAAGAGCTGGTTTTGAGATTTTATTCAGTGGAGCAGGAGAAGATGCTTTGGGGGAAGGTTTCCCTGAATTTATCTATCCTGAATGGCGATTAGGTGATCGTTGTCAGTTTATAGGTGTGCAGTCCCAGCCGCAACGTTATTTAGCTGCAAAACTCTCTCGCCGCGAAGGAGATGTCTATATATCAATTTACACATCTTTACACACATTCTATTATGGTCCTGGGCTATGGGGTCATCTAGAGGATCATCCTGCGGTTTATCTGACAGTCGTTGAAATCAAGCCTATGGAAGAAGGATTGGTCACGGTAGATGCGGATGCATTGGCAAAAGATATAGCCAGAACCGGACGGGTAGCCATTTATGGCATCTACTTTGATATAGGTAAAGCAGACCTAAAGCCGGAGTCTGAGCCAGTTCTTAAAGAGATTGCCAAGCTCCTTCGGCAGAATCCCAAGCTTAATTTGCATGTTGTTGGACACACTCATAGTATTGGCGATTTCACTGCCAACATGAAACTCTCGCGAGATCGTGCTAGTGCTGTGGTAAAAGAGCTTGTTTCCAAGTATGGTGTAGATGCAAAACGGCTTAGGGCTCACGGTGTTGGTCCTTTGGCTCCCGTGGCTTCTAATGAAACCGAAGAAGGTCGTGCCAAGAACCGAAGAGTGGAATTGGTGAAACAGTAATGCTTAAAGAAGGATTCGCTATGCACACCAAGAAAATCAAGAGAGAGTAGGGGATGAAGAAGATATTGGTTTTAATCTTTATAACAGCTATGGCGGGGTTGATGGTGTGGCTATTTAAAAATTCTCCAATTTCTTTAAACAATTCTGAAATAACTATAACCCAGGCTGCGCCGATAAAAGATATTCCTCTAAGGGAGGCGATGTTTTACCGGAAATTAGATGGAAACTGGGTTCGATGCGAAATATGTTTCAGAAAATGCACAATTGCCCCGGGGAGGCGTGGTTTATGTCGGGTAAGGGAAAATCGGGGCGGAAGATTATACAGCCTGGTTCACTCCCGCCCCTCGGCAGTTCATATAGACCCTATTGAGAAAGAGCCGCAGTTGCATAATCTGCCGGGAACTTTTATACTCTGTATAGGTACGGTAGGGTGTAATTTTAGATGCAAGCAGTGTCATAACTGGCATCTTTCACAGGCAAGCCCTGGAGACCTTCCCACTTATGATTTGCCGCCTGAAAAAGTAGTTGCCATAGCCTTAGAGCATAATATCCCCACTATTTCTTTTACTTATAATGACCCTATTGTCTTTTACGAATATGTCTATGATGTAGCGGTGCTTGCCCAAAAGAGAGGTTTAAATATCCTCTGGCATACCAATGCCTCAATAGAGCCTGAACCACTCAGGGAACTCTTGGAATATACAGACGCCATAACAGTTGATTTAAAGGGTTTTTCGGAAGAGGTTTACCGTGAGACCTATTCTGCGGAGTTGGCACCTGTCCTGAGGTCGCTTAAAATTATAAAGGAAGAAGGAGTCTGGTTGGAGATTGTAAATCTTATTATACCAACAATTAATGATTGCCCTGATGAAATAAGAAAAATGTGTGAATGGATAAAGGAGAATTTAGGCGAGGATGTGCCGGTGCACTTTTCCAGATTTGTTCCGGCGTATAGATTAACCCACCTGCCTCGCACCCCGATTGAAACATTAGAGATGGCGCGGAAGATTGCCAAAGATGTGGGCTTGCATTATGTCACTATCGGCAATGTTCCTGGCCACCGATACAATTCTACATTTTGCCCAAAATGCGAGAAGATGCTAATCCACCGCACTCACTTCGCCGTATTAAGAAATAATATAAGAGATGGAAAGTGTCCGTCCTGCCAACATAAGATTCCTGGGATTTGGGAATGAACCCCGCTCGCCCCGTTAGAAATTGTAGTAAGAAGGAAACCGCTATAATTTATGAAAAAGGTTGTCAAAGTTGGAGCATTTCTAACAGGGTAAAAAATGTTATTCCTGGCATATTGTTTCTTGGCGGGGTCGGGGTTATAATTTCTATTAAGCATTATAAAATATTGAGCTTCGCATAAATTAGAAAATCTACCTCCTCCCCCCTAAAACAGGGGTAAAAAGCGGGGTTTTTAGTAAAATCAGGGAAAGTTATCGACGGAGAAAGTGGCAGGAGGTAGAAAAATATTTGCTCTTTTTATTTTCCGACGAGAAAATAATTTTGTGAAGGGCACGAATTAATAATTTGGGGGGTAAAAAAGTATGAACAAAAAATTAATTTTAAGTTTAGTAGTTGTAGCAGTAGTGGTAGTGTTTGCAATAGTATCTTATGTTATAGTGTTGAGACAAGAAACATTAACACAAGAAACATTAACAGTTGTAGAAGAAAGGCAGCTGACAACGCACACAGTGTATGGTGTGCTTCCTGCCTGGAGCCCAGACGGCAAGAAGATTGCTTTTACATCAGCAGGCATCTGGGTAATAGACAGCGATGGAGGCAACCTTAAGCAGCTGGTAACGCATACAGCGAGTAAGAATCCTGTTTGGAGCCCAGACGGCAAGAAGATTGCTTTTAGGTCACACCGAACTGGCAAGACAGACATCTGGGTGATAGATAGCGATGGAGGCAACGAGAGGCAGCTGACAACGCACACAGCATTTGGTGCGCTTCCTGCCTGGAGCCCTGACGGCAAGAAGATTGCTTTTGAATCAAAGCAAACTGGCAATGCAGGCATCTGGGTAATAGACAGCGATGGAGGAAACCTTAAGCATCTGACAACGCATAGAGTGAGTGATAATGATCTTGCCTGGAGCCCAGACGGTAAGAAGATTGCTTTTGCAATAGGCCCAATTGGCATTGGCACTATAGACATCTGGGTAATGGACAGCGATGGAGGAAACCTTAAGCAACTGACAACGCACACAGCGTATGATTGCGAACTTGCCTGGAGTCCAGACGGCAAGAAGATTGCTTTTATGTCAGACCGAACTGCTGGCAATTTTGATATCTGGGTAATGGACAGCGATGGAGGAAACCTTAGGCAGCTGACAACGCACACAGCATTTGATGCGTTTCCTGCTTGGAGCCCAGACGGCAAGAAGATTGCTTTTGTATCAAAGCGAACTGGCAATGAAGACATCTGGGTGATGAACAGCGATGGCAGCAACCAGAGGCAGCTGACAACGCACACAGCGCATGATCTTAATCCTGCCTGGAGCCCTGACGGCAAGAAGATTGCTTTTATATCATACCGAACTGGCAATGCAAATATCTGGGTATTAACACTTGAATAGATTAGAGGTATAGAGGCAAAAATGGAAGGGAGAAGAAATACAATGTATCGCTACAGGGCTTCACAAAATTAGAAAATCTACCTCCTCCCCCCCCTAAAACAGGGGTAAAAAGCGGGGTTTTTAGTAAAATCAGGGAAAGTTGTCGACGGAGAAAGTGGCAGGAGGTAGAAAAATATTTGCCCTTTTTATTTTCCGACGAGAAAATAATTTTGTGAAGGGCACCATTATAAAATAGTAAGGTGGCATTATGATTTCTAACGGGGTGAAAATACGAGTTACCCTTGCTATATTGGTCACGGGATTTAGTGGCATCGTTGCCCAGATACTGGTACTAAGAGAACTACTAATAACCTTCCATGGTAATGAATTATCCATCGGGATTATCTTAGCTAATTGGCTTATCCTGGAGGCTATCGGAGCCTTCTTCTTAGGCAAGAGAGCGGAGCGACTTAAAGAAAAGATTTCCGGCTTTGTTAGTCTTCAAATAATTTTTTCTCTTTCTCTGTTCTTAGCTATCTATTGCACTCGCATATTAAGGGAGATTGTCGGAGTAGTGCCGGGAGAAGGGTTAGGATTATTACCCATCTTTCTCGCTTCTCTTCTCATTCCCGCCTTACCAAGCATTTCTCACGGGGCATTATTTACTTTCAGCTGCAAGATATACTCCGACTATCATAGGAAAGCGGATGCTACGGGTATCGGTAAGGTCTATATCTACGAAACCTTAGGCACTATCGCTGGTGGGGTTGCTTTTACCTATCTACTCATCCCCCATTTCCACTCCTTTCAAATTGTCTCAGGAATGGCTTTCTTAAATCTTATTATAGCCCTCTTTCTACTGGGTTCCTTCTGGCGAAAAGGCCGACCTAAAATTTTAGGGAGCGGAGCACTAATACTTTTACCCCTAACTGGCTTCCTCATCTTTGGGGAGGGAGCGGATAGGATTCACTGGCTTTCTATAAGGAGGCAATGGCCGCATCAGGAGGTAGTCCATTATGAGAACTCCAGATACGGCAATATTGCTGTTGTCCAGAGGGGAGAGCAGTATACCTTTTTCTCTGATGGGCTCCCCATTATTACCACTCCCACCCCGGATATTATCTTTGTAGAAGAGTTTGTTCACTTTCCGCTCCTATCTCATCCTCACCCGAGAGAGCTCCTAATTCTTAGCGGTGGGGCGGGAGGGGTGATAAACGAGGTTCTAAAACACCCTTCGGTGGAAAGAGTTGACTACGCTGAACTCGATCCTTTAATCCTGAGAGTAGTAGAGAAATTTCCTACCCCCTTGACAGAGGCTGAACTCTCTGACCCGAGAGTGAGCGTCAAATACATTGATGGCCGGCTCTTTCTTAAAAGAACACCCCGCAAATACGACTTGGTGATGGTGGGTTTTCCTAACCCTTCGGACCTGCAGACAAATCGGCTCTTTACCAAAGAGTTTTTCTCTCTGGCTAAAAAGAGGCTAAGGGAAGAGGGTATCTTAGTGGTCAGTCTTCCCAGTGCTCCCCGAGCCGATATCCATTCTCGAGAACTACAGAACCTCAATGCCGTTATCCTCAATACCCTTAAAGAGGTTTATCCCTATACCCGGATAATTCCCGGGGAGAGTGTAAATCTCTTCCTTTCCTCCACATCAGAGGGGGTCTCTTTAATTAGTCACGCCTCCCTAAGTGAAAGATTAGCCGCGCGGAATCTTGAGGTGCGCCTCTTAACTCCGAAGTATATTGAATATCGGTTACAGCCCTGGTGGCTAAATAATTTCTCCCGCTCTATAGAGAAGACTACGAAAAGGATTAATGAGGATTTTCAACCCTTGGGAACTTTCTATAGTTTCTCCTATTGGAACGCTCTCTTCTCCCCCTATCTGCGGGGACTCTTCCACTGGTTTGAGCGGGCAAACCTGCGCTTCTTTCTCATTCTATTCTCTGCCATTACTCTTACATTCTTGTTTCTGCGTACTAAAATCAGGTCTCTCACCCGAGCCAGTATTCCGGTATGTATATTTACTACCGGTTTTGCCGGGATGATATTCGATCTGGCACTCATCTTTACCTTTCAAGCCCTCTACGGCTTTGTCTTTCACTGGCTGGCACTCCTGGTAAGCGCTTTTATGGCCGGGGTGGCTGCTGGGAGTTTAGGGATGACGAGGTATTTAGAGAGGATGAGAAGGGATTTTGCCTCATTCGTGAAAATAGAAGTCATCCTAATCATTTTCGCCGCTCTTCTCCCTCTGGTCTTTCTTAGATTTAGCCCATACTTAGACCGTCCGGCAGTATTTGTTCTCTTAAAGGTAGTCTTTTTAGTCCTTTCATTCATTTCCGGACTCTTGGTGGGGGTAGAATTTCCTTTAGCCAATAAGATATATTTGCGCCACTCTTCTGATTTGAGTCGAACTGCGGGCTTACTCTACGGTGCCGACCTTTTCGGGGGCTGGATAGGTGGTATTTTAGGTGGGATAGTGCTCTTACCAATTTTAGGACTTATTGGTACGTGTATGGTAGTGGTTATGGTTAAAGTGAGCAGCCTTATTATCATAGCTACTTCAGTTAAATATCCTATAAACATCATTAGAAATCTCTGATGGTAATGTAGTTGCAGAGCTTGCTCTGCGTTTTAGCCGACCAAGGTCGGCAACTACATATTTTCCATAAATGTGTAATTTCTAACTGGGGCTAACAGATGAGAAAGAGTCTTTAATGGGATGGAAAGAGAAGAGATTTCTGAAAAAGTCCGAAATCTCTGATTACACAGACGCTGTTGTGAGTGAACGAAGTGAGCGAAGCAATCTCATTGAGGTTCCTCTCTTCGCTCGGAATGACCCTTTGGGTCAGATTACACAGATTTTTATCGTTGAGACAATCGGTGTAATCTTCCTGTAATCGGCGTAATCAGAGGTCTCTGGGTGTTTTTTTCAGAGACATCAGAGAAAGAGAATGTATCGGATTAAGAAGCGTCTTAACATTGCGATAGGCATAGCCGTTGTAGTTATGATGGCGTCGGTATTTATTTTTGCCCTTCAGGGTAAGGGAAGGCAGCAAGCCCAAATTTTAGCCGAAGAGTTACCTTATCGGACTCATCTTGAAGCTTTTTTAGAGGATAGCGGATTAACCTCTGTCCGCAAGGAGAAAGATGGATTTGCTTACTATGAACTTCGGGATGCCGATAGAGATTTGTATGGGTTTGTCTTTTTGGGTAAGGAAGAAGGATATGGGGGGCCAATCAGGCTATTTGTGAAGACGGATACAAAGGGAATAATTCAAAGGGCCTATGTCTGGGAACACAGAGAAACGCCAGTATTTGTGCCTCCGGTAAAATTGGGAGAGTTTCTGGATACTTTTGCCGACCATAGGATTGATGCAGAACTTAAGTGGCAGACGGATATTCATGGTCTTACCGGAGCTACGATTACTGCAGAATCTATTATAAGAGAGGTGCGTGAGTTAGGCATAATGGCAAAGGAGAAGAAGATATATGATATTCCGTGATATTATTCTTTCTCCATTTTTGTTTGGAATATTCAGCAGCGTGGGAATCTGTCTTGCTTCCTGCACGCCTATTTTAATTTCATATCTAATTTCTACAAAAAAAGATTCGGGAAGATTTTTGGGGCTGATAGTCTTTTTTGCCCTAATGCGGGTGATAGTCTTTACCCTCACAATGGTGCTAATATTTATCATAGGAGATCTGGCACGAGAATTTATTATAGAGCATGCACTTCTCTTTCGTATCATTGGTGGTAGCTTTATTTCCGCCATTGGCATCTTGATTTTCTTTAATAAACATGTTGATCTTAGGTTCTTTAAAACAAGATCAAAAGGGCTATTTCTTTTAGCAATATTGTTCGGATTAAAGCCCTGCCTGCCTCATATCGCTATGTGGGGCTATGTATTAATAGCGGCAGAGAATGTGCCTCAAGCAGCTGCTATTGCGGTTACCTTCTCACTGGGCGAAAACATTGTCCCCATTGCCATTGGGTTGGCGGGTAGTTGGCTACTCCGTTATTTTCGGGGAAAATTTTATAAAATAGCCATAAAAGTGGCTGGAGCGGTAATTTTTATATTGGGAATAATCTTTATATTGTATGGTTAGCCCCGTTAGAAGTCCACACCAAAGGTGTGGCAGTCGCCTCTGGCGACTTACTTCTAACGGGGTTAGGCAGCTTGTGCTCAAAGGGGTAATTGTATGACTAAGCAGACGAAATTATTCTTAGGTTTAATTATAGCAGGAGCAATCATC
>CAZVBB010000022.1:0-11941 GCA_964625285.1 uncultured bacterium
TGTACTTCACTTTAGGATTTACGCTAAATCATACCAGTCAACAGGGTTCACTGAGCATTTAGTTTCCGTCTATCTTTAACGGGGTTTACCTCACTACTTGCAATACTGCTTTACATCAGGCGCAATCTCAGCTAACTTTCTCCTGGCATATCTGTCAACCTCTTCTGCTGTTGACATAGTAAGAGCCTCTCTGGCAATTTGCTTTGCCTCTGCCATTGTAATAGCGCGAAATACCCTTTTTGCTTCCGGAATGGCAATAGCGCTCATACTAAACTCATCAAGCCCCATACCGAGAAGAATCGGGATATAAGCAGGTTCAGATGCCATCTCGCCGCATATACTGACCGGGATTTTCTCCCTGTGAGCAGTATCAATGACCATCTTAATGAGCCTCAGGACACCAGGATGAACTGGTTCATAGGGCTGGAGTCTCTGCTCATCTACTCTGTCAGCGGCAAGTGAATATTGAACAAGGTCGTTTGTGCCAATGCTGAAGAAATGAACTTCCTTTGCCAGTATGTCAGCCGTCATTACCGCTGAAGGGGTCTCAATCATCGCACCGACACGTATTCCCTCATTAAATCTAATCCCGCTGTAGCGAAGTTCATCCTTGGCCATATTAAGAATCCCTTTGGCTGCTCGCAACTCCTCAACCCTGGAAATCATCGGATACATGACGCGAAGCTCTCCGTGGACGGCTGCTCTTAGAATTGCTCTCAGTTGAACCTTTAAAATCTCAGGTTGTTCAAGATATGCCCGAATGGAGCGAAAATTGCGGAACGAGGTCATCTCCTCAGGAAGCTGTAACTGAGAAATAAACTTATCGCCTCCAATGTCAAAAGTTCTGATGGTAACAGAATAGGGAGCCATTTTCTCAGCAATTGATTTATATGCCTTATAGTGCTCATCCTCAGTGGGAAGTTTTTGACGATTTATGTAGAAGAATTCTGTCCGGTAAAGCCCTATCCCTGCTGCTCCATGAGAGAGAACCAATGGTATCTCCTCCAGCATTTCTATGTTAGCAGATAATTTCACCTGATGCCCGCGACGGGTTTGAGCAGGGAGAGGCGTTGAGGCTCCAAATTTTTTCTCATAGGTTTTCAGCTCTAAATCCTTTCTCTGATATTTAACAAGCGTCTCTTGGTCTGGATTGATAATTACAACTCCCTCTGTTCCGTCAACGATGATAGTGTCGTTCCCTCCCACTTCTTCTGTTATGTTTCTCAGTCCAACGACTGCTGGAATCTCAAGCGCCCTTGCTATAATTGCAGTATGTGATGCCTTTCCTCCCATATCAGTGGCAAATGCAAGGATATTTTCCTTGCGCATCATCATCGTATCAGAAGGAGACAGGTCATGAGCAATAATGATCACCTCTTCTTTAATATGGGAAAGCCCATTTCTCTTACTACCTATCATGTCGCTCAACACGCGCCTGCCAACATCTCTGATGTCTGCCGACCTTCCCCCAAGGTACTCATTGTCAAGCGCAGAAAGCTTCTTTGCTATTTTTTCCAGCACATGTACAAAGATGTATTCCGCATTCATCTCCCTCTCTCGCACCTGTTGCTTGATTTCCTCAATAAGCGATGCATCTTCTAGGACAAGTAAATGCGCACCAAGGATATCGGCGTACCTTTCGCCCATCTCCCGAGATACCTTGTCTCTTACCTGAATGACCTTTTTCTTTGCATGGTCCACGGCTTTCTGGAAGCGAGCAAGTTCTCTATCAACCTCTCCTTTTGAGATTCTCCACCTGGGAATGAAAGGTCCCTCACGGCTAAGTAGAAAAACCCTGCCAACTTTTATTCCAGGGGAAACCCCAATTCCTTTTATTGTTAACACTTACTCCTCTCCAAACTTATCATCTATTAATTTCTGAAGTTTTCCTACTACCTGCTGAGCACCTCTGCCTTCCGCAACAATCCTCAGTTCACTTCCCTTCTCCACACCGAGCGTCATTAAACTTATGATGCTCTTACCATCAACTGCCTCTCCATTTTTTTCTACAGTCACCTTGCAAGGAAATCGGCTTGCCTCTTTAACAAAGAGAGTGGCAGCTCGCATGTGTAATCCTGCCTTATTGCGAACTTTAAGTCGAATCTCAGCCAGGTCATTTTGCATCTCACTGTCTTTTCCTGTCTTCTTCGCTGATAACTGAGAATAGCTCTTCCTTCGTTGTTGCCTTCATCAGTGACTCGCGAAAATTACTGTTGTGAAGCAGGCGAGAGAGCCTTGCCAGTGCTTTAAGATGTGGTCCGGCTGCATCGTTGGGGGCAACAAGGAGAAAAAACAGATGCACTGGTTTATCGTCCACCGTGCATCCAAAATCTACTCCCTCAAAAGATATCCCGCATGCAGCGGTGACCTCCTTGACGGCATCGCTCTTTGCATGAGGAATGGCAACACCTTTGCCTATTGCTGTGCAGCCAATCTTTTCCCTCTCAAAAATAGCATTTAATACACTGCTTTTGTCCTTCACCTTTCCTGTCTGCACAAGCAGCTCAAGAAGCTCTTCAATAACCTCTTTCTTATTTTTTGCCTCAAGACTGACCTTAATTGCCTCTGCCTGCAAAAAATCCATCATTTTCATTTAAAGACCCCTCTTTTCTTTCCCCAACATACAGGTTAAAATCCAAAACAAATCTAAATCTGCATCACGGCTATAGATTTCTGTAACCTTGACGAAGTGAGACACTCTAAAAAACAAATCCCAAATCCCAAATTACAAATTACAAACAAATCCCAAATTACAAACAAATTCTAAATCCAAATGACCGAAACTGATGCCAAGGCGTCATCCTGAGGAGCGTTAGCGACGAAGGAACCCTCAAGTTCCTTCGCGGAGCCTGTCCTGAGCGAGATTCTTCGGTCGCAGATTCTTCGCTACGCTCAGAGCTTCGGCTTCCTCATAATAATGACAGGAAGCGAAGGGCTCAGGATAAACTCTGCCCGACTATGTGTTCTGGTGTACTGGCCCCTAAACCTCCCATATTGCAAGACCTGACCCCTGACCTTTTTAATCTGTGTAATCGGTATTTTCAGCCAAAGGCTGATCTGCCTATGGCAGAAATCGGCGTAATCAGAGATTTCTTAAGTTTTTAGAACTCAAGTTTGACACTTAATATTGCTTATCGTCGATAACCATCTGAATTTTTCTACACTACATTGCCATTTTTTGTAGGGGGTGGATTTATCCACCCCGACGAGAACGGGTTTGATAAATCGAACCCCTACAGATTAACTGTTAAACTTGGGTTAGAAATCTCATTCAAGTGTTAATACCCAGATATCTGCGTTGTGAGCTCGCCTTGATATAAAAGCAATCTTTTTGCCGTCCGGGCTCCAGGCAGGAGACCAATCCTCCGCTGTATGAGTTGTTAATTGTCTTATTGGCGGTTCTCGCCCAGGACACCCAGAAACAACTATTACCGACAACAAAACTAAACCAATTATTGAGATTGTCTTCTTCATTTTCCTAACACCAGAACACCAGTGCACCAGCCAATAATAACTTGATTCTATAGGAATTTCCTTTTTCCCCTCACCTTTTACTACTAGAAGCATACTTCCAAAACTTGCGAATCTCCTGTACCCCCCAATAAAGTTGGAGAAAACCAAATATAGTCCAAAATATAGCCCAACCTCCGAATCCCCCAGCGGCAATGTTCATAATACCAACCAGCAATAGACCTATCCCAATTACAATGAACATACTGCGCCGTCGAATAAGTAGGGTCAAGACTCCAAGGACTATGAGAACTTTACCCCAGCCTGGATCCAGAAACCTCACCACAATATGGATAATTCCGATTGCTATGAGCCCAAAACCCCAACCAAGAAGATCTTTCTTCATATCAGCAGCTATTCTTTCTGGCGTTTGTGCTTCTTCTTTGATTTCTTGCACTTGCTTCTCCTTCAATGCTTCTTTTTGATCCGGAAGTGTTTCACCTTTATAAAATAAAGTAAAGAGTAAAGGGGATAGCTTTTCTACAATTTTCAAACAAATCTTTCAAGTACACAGATAGTATTGTGCCAAAGGCACTCATCGCTTGTTCGCCCCGTTAGAGGTCTCCGACCTCTAACGGGGTTCAAGTGGAACGAAATTAAAACGATGATCGGGGTCGTCTCTGACTTCTCACCTTTTTAGTCCGTGTAACCTGTCTGCGTGCCTCGCACAGGCAGGTCAGAGATTTCTGAGTTTTTAGAGAAATCTCATTTAAGTGTTAATACCCAGATATCTGGATTGCCAGTTCGGTCTGACATAAAAGCAATCTTTTCACCGTCTGGGCTCCAGGCAGAAACCACATCACACGCTCTGTGAGTCGTCAACTGCTTAAGGTTTCCTCCACCCGCGTCCATTACCCAGATATCAGAATTGCCGGCTCGCTCTGACATAAAAACAATCTTCTCACCGTCCGGGCTCCAGGCAGGAAACGCATCACGCGCTGTATGAGTTGTCAGCTGCCTCTGGTTTTCTCCATCACCGTCCATCACCCAGATATCCAAATTGCCAGCTCGCTCTGACGTAAAAACAATTTTTTTGCCGTCCGGGCTCCAGGCAGGAGATATATCACACGTTCTGTGCGTTGTCAGCTGCTTAAGATTTTCTCCACCCGTGTCCATCACCCAGATATCCAAATTGCCAGCTCGCTCTGAGTGAAAAACAATCTTTTCACCATTCGGGCTCCAGGCAGGAAGCACATCATGCGCTGTATGCGTTGTCAATTGCCTCAGGTTTCCTCCATCTGCGTCCATCACCCAGATATCCGCATTGCCAGCTCGTTCTGATTGAAAAGCAATCTTCTCACCGTCCGGGCTCCAGGCAGGAACCTTATCACACGCTGTGTGAGTTGTCAGCTGCTTAAGATTTCCTCCACCTGTATCCATCACCCAGATATCAGGATTGCCAGTTCGCTCTGATGTAAAAGCAATCTTCTCACCATCCGGGCTCCAGCTAGGAAACCAATCAATCGCTGTGTGAGTTGTTAATTGTCTTACTGGCGATTCTGACCCGGGACACCCAGGACACCCAGAAATAACTACCAATAACAAAGCTGAACCAATTATTGAGATTATCTTCTTCATTTTTCTATACCTCCACCTTAACCAGTGCACCAGTCACTCTAAAAAACAAATCCCAAATTGCAAATTTTAAATTGCAAATTTATCTTTTCACCTTTGGTCATCCTTCTTAACATTTTTCACTTTTAACCCAAATTTGACAGTTGACCTGTAGGGGCTCGATTCATCAAACCCGTTCTCGTCGGGACGGATAAATCCGTCCCCTACAAAAAATGGCAATGTAGTGTAGAAAAGTTTAGATGGTTATCGACGATAAGCAACATCAAGTGTCAAACTCCGGTTTTAACTTTTCACTTTTCATTTGCCCTATGCCCTATGCTCTATGCCCTATGCCTCCTTACCTACAGTCTTCTTCCCCTCCAACTATGAACTCTGTTATCCTTACCAGTGGCCAGAGGGCTCCTCGCACCAGTCTCTTTGCCCATTGCCTGTCTGAGATGTACTCAGCGAGAGCTGGACTGTGCTGGTAGTAAAGGGAAACGAACCTTCTGCCTAACTCGTTAGTCAGAAGATACTGGTCACGGAACCGAGAGAGCACTACTACTTCCTCAGCCATCGGCGTCCCAAAGGCAGCAGTGGCGATGAAACAGGGAAGGACTTTACCATCACCACAGGGCGTTAAAGGGATACCCGCCTGCACTCCGCTGAAATGGTTTATTTTAATCTCAATAGTGGGGGGCGAAGTATCTGGATGATTGACCCTTGAACCGGGGACCATCCAGCCCTCTACCTCAGAGGCAGGTTTCCATCCAAGCGCAGGACTGAAGTAGTATATCTCCAGTCTATCTAAGTTAATAACTCCGAGGACAGGTATGTGAATAGTTACCGGATTATCAAATACCGTTGGAGGTTCTAACCGAATAGGTATTCCTATGGCTCTGACATTAGCTATATTCAGTCCAGGAATTTCACCTAAGGGGCCAAAACGAGGAGTTACATCTTCAAGAGGGTTATAAATAATTTTAGCTCCCCTTATTTCCCCGTCCAGGACACTAATTACATGTTGCTCAGGATGAGGAGTGTCTACAATGCTGAGGGGTCTATTAGCCTGGGCATTATTATGTTCTTCTTCGGTCTCAATTTCAAAGCTATAAACATAGGGGCTCATGGCATAGCCCGCTATATCAGCAGCCTCTACAGTTACATTTACTCTCTGTCCAAAACTGAAAGTGCCTGGGTCAGGGTCGTAGATTATCCATAAGTCTGTAGCACCCCCTTCTGGGGTAACCTCTCTAACTCTTATCCTCCCACTAACATCAACGCCATTGACAGTCATAATAATGCTACCTTTGTCAATACCATTGTTATCTTTTATTCTGAGGGCTATAGATGTATCAAGGGGAACCCGTAAGGAGTTCTCGGCTATCCCTTGTCCATCATAAGGCTTGGACCTTAAAATATCTATAAAGGGTAGAGTTGGATAACAACGGGGATTAGTGGGGTCTGTTGAGTTTATTCCACGATTATATTCTTGCAAATTACTATAGCCATCTCCATCATTATCAAGATGAGCATCATTGGGGTTAGTCGGGTCAAGGCCATATTGAAGTTCCCACGCATCCGGCATTCCATCCCTATCAGTGTCAACAAATGTTATTATAGTAACATTCACTTCATCGCTCGCCACATTGCCTGCTGTATCATCAGCAAAGATTGTGTAGTTCCAGATGCCGAGCGTGGTGGTGTCTATCGGCACGTTGATGTCAGCACCACTGGTATAAGCAGTAGGAGCTACGAGCTCCATCCCATCTCTCATCACCCAGTAGTGGCTTGGATTTTCCTCGGTTATGACCCACGTGACGTTTCCGACAGCATTCCGGACAAGTATCTGATCTGGTTGAGCGGATATCACTGGTGCTGTTATGTCTAATGGTGCTGTTACAGTAAAGCTCATTTTATCGGTTGTTGTCATATTGCCTGCGGTATCGTATCCATGTATTCTCCAATGTGTCCTTCCTTCCTGAGTTGTTTGTATGGTAAATCTGCTCCATGCTTCCCTTCCTGAATGCCTTAGGCAGCTAGCATCAACATCCTGCCATGTTCCATCTTCTTTTATTGCTAACCGTGCACGGCCCAATTGTATACCGTCTTGCCAGAAAGCGGAAACTTCCACAGTTTCTCCGAGAGTAACAGAGGATTTACTCTGATTAACATCTGAAAACCTTGGAGGAATTATATCAACGATTGATACAATAGCATTTGTTTTTATTGTCTGGGGAACGCTCGGGAAGCGAATTATACCAAAGTTGATGATTTCTGTCTCCTTTGCATCACTTCTGACATTAACGCTGAAGTCAGCAAAACCTCCTTCCCCGGGTCCGGGCTCAGGGACGAGCCTGCCTTCTACCCTGCCGACAAACCATGTTATTGTTCTCGTATCTGGATTGAATGTTCCTGGAGGAGCAATAACAGTGCCATCTATGGCAGGGTTCTGGCTGACGGCGATTACTGGTCCTATCTCGAGAGTGGTAACATCTAAGTCTTCATCCAGGGTATCTGTGAAGTAGACTCCAAAGGCAATTCCTTCACCTTCGTTTTCAAATTCTACTCTGTAGTTTAGCTTCTGGCCTGGTAGGACAAAGTCTCCGTCAGGACCGTATTTGATATTGGGGTCGTGGGCGGGTATTATTTGGCTTTCCACTGGCTGAGCATTATGACATTTCACAGCCACTCTTTGTGCTAACCCAATAGGGCCACCTTGCTCGTATGCCCTCCTCAAATCATCTGGTAATGGTTCTCCTTGATTTTGGGAATAATTCCAAATCTTCTGCCCCACGCGAGACTCCCAACCGAGTTCTATACACTCTTTTACGGTCTTCTTAGCTGCCGTTGACAGTGCCGCAGAAGCCCAGCCTGGAAGTTTTACCTTTTTTGAGACTACTTCAAGTGTGACCCCCTGTACTATCATTCCGTCATTCCGAGCTTTGAGACGCTCATACCCATCAGGACAAATAAGGTTTTTTTCTCTTAACCGCCGTAAGAAGCGATCTCTTTCGATTGTTCCAACTACTATCTTTCTTCCGGCATATACGTAAGGTGCATATTTTTTAACATATTTAGGGACTGTTGTGGCACGCAAAGCTTTAAAGGCTGTTTTAACATGAGGAGCGGCCCATTTACAAACCTTATAAACTATTACCACCTTCCATATTGGATTGGAAGACATAGTGTATGTAAAGATATATTCGATTTCACCGTTGATCTCTTTCACCTCAAATATTGGTTCTATCTCTTTGTCGGTCTCAGTGATAGTCATAGTAAAGCGCACATTCTCGTTGAGAGTGGCAGTTGATACATTGAGGGTTATATCTAAAGAATTTTCAGTCATTTCGTGAATCTCGGAAATTGTTAGCTTAGCCGTGGGGTCAACCGGAATTTCTACCGGGTCTCGTATATAAGCAAAGCCTAAAAGAGTGCCTGCTGGTAGCCCCCAAGCAAGTTCACTCGTAACGGAGAGGAGACCTCTACTTCTCGGTGGAATATCCCTTTGCCAGACTACCTTGCGAGTTGCAAAATTATAAACTCCTCCACCTGTACTGGATATGTAACGCATATTGTCAGGAAGCCTGAACGCAATTTCTTTATTTTTTGCTCCTTTTAACCCATCATTCCTGTACTCAATTATGTAATTTACTGTCTCCCCTGGACTAATCCTTTCCTGTCCCCAAACTTCAACCTTTAAATCTGCCCTTGGTGGCAAACCGAGGTCTATTCTTTTTAGTGATATGGATAGTGTTCTGGATAGTCCGCTCTCATCCAATGTTCCAGAAACTATGCCCAGAAGTGGAGCAGTAAATAGACCGTTCAGCTCTACCACCCCTGGTGAGGTAATTTTATCATAAGTCCATCCCTCTCCTGAGCCAAATTGAGAGACATAAGAGATTGTAGAGAAACCCTGACCATAGTAGGGATTGGCTTCATTGTTAACTCTCACATGGGTGAGAACGATACTCAAGGGACCAGCCCAGTGTCCAGAGACTTCTCCTTCAATGAAAGTTTGCAGGGCATAAAGTTGAGTAGATGGGAATTCAACGCCCATCTCGTAATTTACAGTCCCCTCTAACTCAAGTGTTGCATAAACTATGGCAGCACCGAGATGACTGATTGTCCAGGTGGCTTGATATAAGTCAAAAACGCCGCTTCCGGTAATAGATTCCCTCAAGTAACCTTTGACAATTCCCCTTAAGCCGCCTGATACCGTACCCTTTAGATAAATCCTTCCTTCCTCAGGTCTTTTGTATACCATGCCCTGCCAGTTACCAGTAAAGGAGAAGCCTTCAATGTTTGCTGTCCAATTGCCTCTGGAGAATCCTTTTCCGGTGAAGGAACCTGAATTTACAAAGACAAACTTAAGGTCAGTAAAATTGAGACTTCCGCTTAAACTTCCTGTAACCGAAGTATTCAGGGTTGCATTTTGACTGATGATAGTTTCGTGCAAAGTGTCCATGCTTGATGATGTCTCATCAGCGGTGAAGCAAGGGTCTGGGGGAGATCCTACCATTGCTGCGGCATACTTGAGGTCACGATTAGTCCTATCATAATAGCTTATATGCGCATTGCCCAATGAATCTATAGCTATGGAGGAATACTCTCCCACAAACCCTGCACTATCAATGGTCTCAGTTACCCATACACCTGTGGCATTGGTGGCATATTTGAGGTTAGCATTGACCCAATCACAATAGCTTATATGTACATTGCCCAATGAATCTATAGCTATGGAGGTATATCGCCCCACATCCTCTGCACCACCAATGGTCTCAGTTACCCACACACCCCAGGCATTGGTGGCATATTTGAGGTTTCCGCCACCAAAATAGCTTATATGCGCATTGCCCAATGAATCTATAGCTATGGAGGTATATCGCCCCACATCCTCTGCACTATCAATGGTCTCAGTTACCCATACACCTGTGGCATTGGTGGCATATTTGAGGTCTTTGTTGGTCCAATCAAAATAGCTTATATGCACATTGCTTGCTGAATCTATGGCTATGGAGGTATGCCCTCCATCCTGCCCTACACTGTCAATGGTCTCAGTTACCCATACACCCCAGGCATTGGTGGCATATTTGAGGTTTCCGCCACCAAAATAGCTTATATGCACATTGTCCGCTGAATCTATAGCTATGGAGGAAAACATTCCCACATTTCCTGCACTATCAATGGTCTCAGTTACCCATACACCTGTGGCATTTGTAGCATATTTGAGGTTAGCATTGACCCAATCACAATAGCTTATATGTACATTGCCCAATGAATCTATAGCTATGGAGGTATATCGCCCCACATCCTCTGCACCATCAATGGTCTCAGTTACCCATACACCTGTGGCATTGGTGGCATATTTGAGGTTTCCGCCACCAAAATAGCTTATATGCACATTGCCCAATGAATCTATAGCTATGGAGGTATATCGCCCCACATCCTCTGCACCATCAATGGTCTCAGTTACCCATACACCTGTGGCATTGGTGGCATATTTGAGGTCTTTGTTGGTCCAATCAAAATAGCTTATATGCACATTGTTGAGTGAATCTATAGCTATGGAGGAAAACATTCCCACAGCCCCTACACCATCAATGGTCTCAGTTACCCATACACCTGTGGCATTTGTGGCATACTTGAGGTTAGCATTGACCCAATCACAATAGCTTATATGCACATTGTCCGCTGAATCAAGGGCTATGGAGGAAAACCATCCCTCTACACCATCAATGGTCTCAGTTACCCATACACCTGTGGCATTTGTGGCATACTTGAGGTTAGCATTGACCCAATCACAATAGCTTATATGCACATTGTCCGCTGAATCAAGGGCTATGGAGGAAAACCATCCCTCTACACCATCAATGGTCTCAGTTACCCATACACCTGTGGCATTTGTGGCATATTTGAGGCCCCCGTCACCTATGTAGCTTATATGTACATTGCCTGCTGAATCTATGGCTATGAAGGAAAACATTCCCACAGTCCCTACACCATCAATGGTCTCAGTTACCCATACACCTGTGGCATTTGTGGCATATTTGAGGCCCCCGTCACCTATGTAGCTTATATGTACATTGCCTGCTGAATCTATGGCTATGAAGGAAAACATTCCCACAGTCCCTACACCATCAATGGTCTCTGTTACCCATACACCTGTGGCATTGGTGGCATATTTGAGGTCCCAGTTGGTGTAATCAAAATAGCTTATATGCACATTGTTGAGTGAATCTATAGCTATGGAGGCATGTTTTCCTACACCTGGAGAGTTATCAACAGTTTCATACTGCCACCCTATTCCATCAAAATGGGCATAATAGAGGTGGTCACCTCCATAAGCTATATGAGGCCGATTATTTCTATCAAGGGCAATAGCCCTTGAAGAGAAACCAGAAAAATACTTAGGTGCATCCACTCTCTCAATTGTCCACTCCACAGCACCTGAGGCAGAAGGTAGGGACAAAATAAAGAGGGCAAGGGTTCCCGCCAGCGTAGAGATAATTTTTTCTATCCTTTTTAGGCTTTTAATTCTCATCTTCCTCCATCCTCCTCTTAAAAATCACCAGTGCACCAGCGCACCAGACACCAGTCAGGTTAATCAAACCCGAAACCCTAAACTCTAAATCCTAAACTGATGCCAAGGCGTCATCCTGAGGAGCGTTAGCGACGAAGGAACCCTCAAGTTCCTTCGCGGAGTTTACCCTGAGCGAGATTCTTCCCCTTCACTGCGTTCAGGGTCAGAATGACAGGAAGCGAAGGGCTCAGGACGACTTTCAGTCGGTTTCGTGTTTCGGATTTCGTGCTTCGTGCTTTCTAATTATCTTCTGGGTTCTGAACCTCTGAACCCTGAACCTCTGAACCCTTTTTT
>CAZVBB010000023.1:0-11258 GCA_964625285.1 uncultured bacterium
CTTGAGGCCTCATCTTATCATAAGTTAAGTATAGACTCAAGTTATCCCCTTCGGGTCACTAGTGCATCAGAGCACCAGTTTACAAGTTTACAAGTTAACAAGTTGACAAGTTTACAAGTTCAGCGTTTTGGGTTTTGAACATTTGAACCTCTGAACCATTTTCTCAAGAGAGCTTTCATAATATGACATTCCTTACGAGAACTGCCGACATCGCTTTTAATTTTAACCTTGTGTCTTCTCGGCTCTTCCTATCTGTCAAATGCAAGACCAATAAGATAAACATCTTTAAGGTTAAGCCAATCATAACAAGAGATTTTAGTAAAACTATTGACAGCCTGCCGTAATGCTTTCTGAAAAATTTATACATACTCCGGTAGGTTTCAACCAAGCTCTTACTTTTATTTTTGTTGGTGGCTGCTCCTCCATGATGAATTATTTGAGCCTGTGGAATAAAACATATCTTCCAGCCTCGCTTTTTTATCCGATAACACCAATCTACCTCTTCGTAATACATATAGAACTGCTCATCCAGCAAGCCAACTTCATCGACAGCTTCCCTTCTTACCATAAGAGCCGAACCCATAGGTTGGTCAACCTCCCGGATATCACTGTGTTTCCAATATCCCATTTTATATTTTCCGATAATTCTATTTTTAGGGAATAGCCTGTTTAATAGAGTTTCTTCAAAGAATGCTGTTAGAAGCGTAGGGAAACTTCTGCAGGAAGGTTGTAGGGTACTATCTGGATTTAATAACTTAGGACCCAGGACACCGACATCTGGATGATCTTCCATAAACTCTACCATCTTTTTAATGGCGTGAGTTGAAACTATCGTATCAGGATTAAGCAGCAAAATATACTTTCCCTTACTCTCTTTTATGACTTGGTTATTGGCTTTGGCAAATCCTACATTTTCTTTATTCTTAATCGATTTAACTTTCGGAAACTCCTCCTCAACCATCTTTGCACTGCCATCCCCAGAAGCATTATCCACCACAAAAATTTCGTAATCTAAATTCTTCGTATTTTCATAGATTGATTTCAGGCAATCTCTTAAGAAATCCTTAGTATTCCAGTTCACGATTATTATGGAGACATCGGGGTAATCCGTGATGAGTGATGAGTGCTCGGTAGCTCGTGATTTGTGATTTGTGGTGTGCGATGAGCTATTATCCATCTTTGAGCCATTGTTTTCTTGTAATTTCAGCCTAATTACAATCCAGCCATCAATAATCTCAGCTAAGTTTTTGCGACATTCCTCCAAAGTTTTCCCGGTCGCTCAAACACCGGCTATACTTGGCACCTCCATACCAGCTGAGGGTAATAATCGCTATCTTGGGCATGTTTTGAGCTCTTGTGCTTGGATATCTTGCCGGATCTTCATAGTTGTTCCTCTCTCAGCTCTCAGCGTCTGTCCAGCTTATGGCTTAACTTCATCGGGCAATTGTTGAATGATAAAATTTGCAAGGGCTTCTGCTTGAGCAAGAGCTTGTTCTGACTCGCCCTTCTCCGGTTCCAAGACATCACCGGGATAACGAAACTCGGTGGCATAAGGGGTAAGTATTCTTGCCACCTCCCTCCATTGCTCGAAAGCGGGCTCTAATGGCGTGCAAAAGGCTAACAGGGCAACTAAATTATGTGTCTTCTCGAAAATGATATCCCGATATGTCAAATAAGCTTTGATTGCTTTTTCGGCCGCCTGCTGACAGTGATAAACAGCTATGTCTAAATAAGGTTCATCACCTTTCATCAGACAGCGGGCTGACCCCAAATCGCGTTGGCTTCTTATGAGCCATTGCCTAACTTCATTCCGTTTAGCCTCTTCCATAAAGGACCTTCCCTCCATGAAGCGCTCGATATCCTAATGAAGCTGGCACTCGAGCCACTTCCTCCAACTCTTCTCGGGTCAATACCACTATCTCAATAGGAGCTGTAAGCCCCCAAAGGCACCCGTAAGCCTTTTGTGCTCGACGATAACGGGGTTGATCCGATTCCGGCACTACAACCAGCAGATCGATGTCGCTCGCCTCAGTAGGGCTCCCATAAGCGTAAGAGCCAAAGAGAATAATCTTCTCCGGATGAAGAACTTCTACCAACCGTCTAACAACCTCTTCTAGCAATTCAGAAGATAGTTGTCTCATAAATAATCCTCCACGCACCCTTGATCGTATCTCACCAGCTGTTCCAGTTGGGAATGATTATGGAGACATCGGGGTAATCCGTGAAGAGTGATGAGTGCTCGGTAGCTCGTGATTTGTGATTTATTATATTTGATTCCTCGTTTTTATACTCTTCACTCATTATCTGTTACTCTTCACCCATTACTTATCATTCATTCTGATGCTTTCTCAAATTTTAAAACGTTTACAATTTGTTTCTTGAAGGATGAGATATTATTTCTTAGAGTGTCCCACACAGCTTCTAAGTCAATCTCAAAATAATCATGGATCAAGACATCCCTAAAGCCCGCGGCTTCTTTCCATTCTACATCGCCATATTTTTTCTTTATTTCTTCCGGAATCTTTTTTACCGCTTCGCCGATTATTTCAAAGTTTCTTATAATAGCATCAACAACCATGTCATTTCCGCAAAATTCTTCAAAAGAGATGTTACTTGTATATCTTTCTATCTTTTCAATGCAAATTAAGATATCCTCTATAAAAAATATATAATCCCTTCTCTGTTTAGACATATTCAACCTCTCTAAAAATCCGCTCTCTCAATCTTGACTTAACCGCATTTTTTATCACAAGGTCAACTTTTCTCTCAAGAAGCTCTTCAAGGTAATATTTTAATCTTACATAATTAAAAAAGTCCTTGTGTCCCTTCTCAAATTCAACAAGAACGTCTATATCACTGCTCTCAGTCTGTTCTCCTCTAATAAATGAACCAAAAACTCCTATTTCTCTAACATGAAAAACTCGTTTTATGTAAATTTTCTTCTCTTCCAATTTTCTTTCTATCTTCTCAGCACCCATCCTGCTCTCCTCTTTTTTCACTTATTACTCTATTGCCCCGTCAGCCATACATCCTGGGAGTTCAGGAACCTCAGCTATATATGCTTCATCCTCCTCACTCCAACAAGCTATCCCATTCGGGATACCTTCCATAGGGCTACCGCCCCTCTGGCGCTCCAAAATGCTCTTATTCATCGCATTTTTCCGCTGTCACCCCATAGGGGAAAGCAGATTCTTTCCCCTATAACCCCTAATCATTGTATCGGAATTTTTGAAATTCCGATGCAATAAACAATCACCTCATATTTATACATCTTCAACTTCCTTCGAATCCCAGACTCAAAATGAGCTTTCTTAACTCGCTAAATCTAATGTTTCTATCAGAAAGACCAGTCAGTACTTTTTCTAAAAATCTTTTATCCACAAATTCATCCTCTACTTACACCCTGTCTATCGCTTGGCACTCTGCTCTCCACCCTATGCCATATGCTCTATACCCTATGCCCCTTACCCATTACCCGTTACCTATCCATTGATAATGGAGACTTTGGGATAATCCGTGGTTAGTGAAATGTGATGTGTGATGCGTGACGAGCTATTCACCATCTTTGAGCCATTGTTTTCTTGTAATTTTAGCCTGATTACAATCCAGCCATCAATGACCTCAGCTAAGTTTTTGCGACATTCCTCATCCTACTCTTCACCCATAATCCGTAATGCGTAATCAGTAATTCGTAATTCAACCCTCAATTATTGTAACATGGCTGACCCAAGATATGCAAGATATGAATACAAACTTGACTTTTGCAGTGTGAATATTGCGAGGGTACGGTCGAAGAGCGACTGGTAAAAAAGGAAGTGTTCAAACACAAGAACGGATTCGTGATGCTTGAAAACGTGCCCGTGGGCATATGCAATAAATGCGGTTACCGATACTACCACTCGACAATATTGAGGAGAGTCGACGAAATCGCAGAGAATAGACGAGCTGCCGAGCGGACAGAGTCTATACCAGTTGCTCAATTGAGATAAATAGATAGGAAACCCTATGTCATAGTAGTAAAGTAATAGGAACAGCTGTCCTATTTTCGAATAAAATTAGTCGCTGTCCCTATTTTTTAGTCCCTATTAATTATTCTTTCCACAAATGCTTTAAACTCTGAAGCCTTTTTATACCAATCCGGTAAATCAGAAATCTCTTCCATTATAAGTGCATATCTAAACCCGACTGCATAAGCTGTCAAACCCACAAACTCTTCTACATACTCCGGAAGCTCTATTTCATTCTCTTCACACAATTCAATAAGCGCCTCGATGTCGTGAATTTTCAGAAACCTAATGTTTTTAGAAGAGAGCAAGGATTTCAAAAACTTCTCCACAGCCTGCTGCAAGTGAAACAACAGAAGTTGCCTCTTTATCTCTTCATCATCCAAATTTCTCTCAACAAGCTTAAAATCGGCACATCCGAGTTCAAACAAGGCAAAATGCTCTCTTCTATTTTTCATACAATACTACACCTTTTTCTTTGGCTTCTGCTGCTATACTATTTTTCCAGTTAAGGGAATAAAATTTGTATTCTTCCGGGGTAAATAGGATAATATCGAAGGAAAATTTGATACCTTTCAAGTTCTTTCTTATTTTTGTGTATTCTTCTGTTTTTGACCTGATACCCGGCTTTACAATAAGAAGGTCTATGTCGCTTTCCTCATCGGAGGTCCCATATGCATACGAACCAAAAAGGATGATCTTCTGTGGATGTGAGGTTGCCACTATTCGCTCGGCAATCTTTTTAATTTCGCTTTCCAAGCAATCAGATTTAGAGTTTAATCGCATTTGTCTTCGCCTCCATAGGGGTCAAATCTTGCAATCCAACATCCTCTTTAGTCTTTAGTAATTGGTGATTGGTGTTCAATGTTCGATGTTCCTCCCCTCATCAACCTTGAACCTTGAACTTTGAACTCATTACTCTTCACCCATCACTTATCACATAAGACACCTTCAAACAAGTGTGGCTATTAAGCGTATGCCAGTCTGCCTTTAGGACTTGGTATTTCCCGCCCTAACGCCTTAGCAGTTTCTATCCATTCAGAAATAACTACCTGGGCATTTTTCAGTGCTTCTTCATAAGTTGCCCCGTCAGCCATACATCCCGGGAGTTCAGGAACCTCAGCTATATATGCTTCATCCTCCTCACTCCAATAAACAATCACCTCATATTTATACATCTTCAACCTCCTTATGAAGCTTGTATCTTAAAATTATACTCCTTACTTGTTTAACTTGGTATGCCTTAGCTCTTCCATCTTTTAAAGGCTGCAGGTTGATAATTTCAGCCATGTTCGCCTTAGTGAAAATATGATGATCTCCTTTAATTCGTTCACCGAATCCCAGACTCAAAATGAGCTTTCTTAACTCGCTAAATCTAATGTTTCTATCAGAAAGACCAGTCAGTACTTTTTCTAAAAATCTTTTATCCACAAATTCATCCTCTACTTACACCCTGTCTATCGTTTGGCCCTCTGCTCTCTACCCTATGCCCTATGCTCCATGCCCTATGCCCCTTACCCATCACCCCTCTCTTTTTAGCTTTTTCCATAAATATTTCAATCCTGACTTTCTATATAGATATCCAAACCCTAATTTTACCAGAAGGTATGTTGTCAGTTTTACCATCCTTTGCCAAATTAAGGGTTGCGAAGTGCTCCAGATTCCGGTGGTGGTATAAATCTGCTTAACCTGGTTTTTATATTTCTTCAATAGCTTCTTCAGGGTTTGGTAATATCCCGCGGGCAAGGGACCCAACGATAAAATAATCCGAAACAGGTTTTCATATAGAGCCGCGGTAGACCGATGATATATAAACATAGGAATGGCATAGACATCAAAACCCAATTTTCTGGCACTTAGACAGTAGTCCACCACATATAGATGCCAGTCATCGCATACCTCTTCATCAAAGGTAAGCATATTGAATACTGACATAGGAGCTATTACCAGACACTCATCAAGCGTCTGGACTTTTTCCGGACTTTGTATAGAGTTAATTGGTGGAATGACTACTGGCCGTGGCGGAATGCCGTGTTTAATAATGGTTCTACATCTGCTTCCGACGGGGGGCTCTTCTTCGCTTACACCAGCCACTCCAGCAATTCCCAGATTAGGTATGGAATCCAGCATTTTTTCCACATTCTCTAGCCAACTATTTGAAGACAAATCCACATCTTGATGAACAAACATTATGTATTTACCCTTTGCCTTTTTGCCACCATAGTTAAGTGCCTTAGCCGCTGATTTAAATGTATTTCTGGTGTTATCTAATGTTATCAACTCAAACTCAACGGTCTGGTTTTTAAGGCTTTTGAACAACCAGTTATTGAGAATATCTTCGTTGTTATAGACAGAGACGATAGAAATCACTTAAACCACCTCCTAAATTTCTTGCTACCGACAAGTGAGTATATTGTATCCTTGTTCTCTTAGCCAGTAGTTTGGTTCTAAGAGCTATGTGGTATAAAAAGCGCAACCTTCTCGTATTTAGACTCAAAATATAAGCGGTTCTCTCTATGGCACTATTTATCAATGCCAACACCAGCCTTATCGAGATGGAAAGGACTATCCTGCCTCCACCTCGAGTTAAATTCAAGAAATCGCATATTGGATGCATGTAAGCTTCTCAAGTTTTCAGTATTCTCATTTACCTTCTTGCCAATAGCTATTATATGGAAAGGTAATATTGCTTCTAAACAAACTATTTCTAGGTTCAGATAGTCGAGGATACTAATCCAGCTCTCGGTTACAAATACATGATGGTGTAAACAACGATTATCGAAATTTTTGTTAGACCTGGCTAAGAACTGCTCATATGAGCCAGCGCCAGGGTCAAGAGAAAGATCGTGAAGCTTCAGAATCTCAGGTAGGTGAGTAAAGTCATGATCATCTACCCCTCTATTGTAATCCTCAATAAGATGATCTAGTGGTGTGATTGGGCGCCTATGATCGAAAGTTGCCTCCTTGTGAGGACAGACTAAAACTACAACCCCGCCTATGCGTAACACTCTTTTCCACTCTAAAATGGCTTTCAGCGGATTCGCCATATGCTCAATCACATGTGAGGATATGACAAAGTCATACCTTTCATTGTCGATTCTGGCCAAGTTGCTACCCTCGCAAACAAACTGATAACCTGCTGGTTTGTTTGGATGATATTTAAACTCTAGACCTTCTCGAACATTCCTTTGCCAAACCGTTCTGTCCGAGAAATTACAGCTATCACTGTGACCAACTATGCCATAAATCGGTAGCAACGACTTATCCATAAAGATTCCACTCGGCCCATCAATCTCTAGACCGTGTTTACCTTCGAAATAGCATCTTAATAGATTAAATTCTCTAAGAGGTTTCCCCCGCCATACTCTCTTTATCATTCCCACACTAAGGAGCGAAAGTACTCCTTCCTCTCTAACGATATGAATTATCCTGTTCAACATCGAGTTTTCTCAACCTCATCCATCATTTTAAACTTTGCATCTAACGTCACACTTTCATGTCATTCTTGCGGTGATTCACATACTGAGCGATCTTGAGCATCCTCAAGCCCGTTCCAGCTTACGATGATGACACTTAACTCAACCATATCCGATAACCTCTTATTTTGGGGGTCCCTTGCGCACTATTAACTTTTTATGCAGCCATCTTAAAGGAGCAGTTATCCTCCAGCTTCGAGAGTTAAACACTGATTCTAATTTCTTCTTAAGTTCTCTTATAGTAAGCTCTTGTGTAGCAACCCTTTTTCTTAATTCTTCAAGGACGGTCATCTGAGCTTCTTGTTGGAGTGTCAGGACAGGCTTCTCTTGAGATAATATGGCTTTTACGATAAACTGATAAGTCTGTGCTTCACTGCCCGCTTCGAAGAAAGACAAAAGGCTAACTGGATATTTTTGCAACACAGTTTTAAATTCGGTTTCTTCTGGTTTGAGTATAATTCTATCCCAGTAAACAATATCAAAACCGGATTCTCTAAATAGTTTTTGAATGCTCTCTTTTGTAAAAAACCTTATATGCGAATTATCAAGAAGCCCAAGCGGTTTATAATCAAACTTTCCTTCAAGTAGTTCAAGCGCTACTGATATGTGCGCAATATTTGGTATAGAAGCTACAATATATCCATCATCCTTAAGAAAGCGTTTCATGCTTGTTAAGACTTTCTCAGGGACTCTCAAATGCTCTAATATATCTCCAAAAATTACCACATCAAATTTTTCCTTATTTAGTTCCTCCAAAAGATCTATTTTTTCCACATCACCGATTAAAACCCTATCACAATATTCTTTGGCTTTCTCTGCTGCAGTGGGATCTATTTCTATTCCTGTTACGATACAGTTGAATTGTTCTTTCATTACCTTCGAAACATAGCCCGTTGCACAGCCAACTTCAAGAACAGTTTTCCCTGTACTTACGAGTCTTAATAGGCTGGCAACTGCATTATTTTCTGCATTCACATCAACATCTTGCCAAGGGTATTTACACATTATTTTTTCCTGATGATAGTATTTATAAAGTTAAAGACTACCGAGTTCTTTTAGAAGCCGTCACATCTTTACTCTCATAAAAGACACTTATCCCGGCATCCATACTTCCTGGAGTAGAATCTGTGGGAAGCACGGTTATGTGAGCCATATTGTCCCTCCAGTCCATATTGATAATCTCATTACGGAATATCTCAGCTACGGCTGCTGTAAAAAAATAATCTCCAGGTGGAAGACTAAAATTTATCCTGTGCTCAACCCATAACTCGTCTCCTTTTACCTGGGACTTTATATTTATACCCTTATGGAGAGTGTTGACCTCATAAATTTCAACTCTGTCTTTTGCTCTAATTATCACACCTGAAGCTGGCTCTTCTACACTCCTGTAAAACTTAATTTTGACTCTAAATAGAACTGTCTCTCCACTTTTAATATGGGTAGTTTCTTCTCCATCGCTGTTTAGCACCTCGAAATCTATAATCTGAGCACCTCCCTCTCCATAGCGAAATTCATCCTTATTATAATTGGCTCTTTGGGGGCAGAGATCATAATTTTCTTCTAAGAGTCTTTTGAACTCATCAGGGATAGTGATAGAGTTCTTAGAGTCGCTACTCAGGAGAGCAAGATATCTGCCGACTACATTCTTTGGAGTATCAATAGAACACATAGAACCTTTGTTAAGCAGGATAACTCTGTCTGAATGCCGCTGGATTGCTCCCATACTATGTGTAACAAGAATTATCGTCTTTCTTTCATCCTTAAAATCATTCATTTTATTGAAGCACTTAGTCTGAAACCGGATATCCCCCACTGCCAGTACTTCATCCACCAGCAAAATATCTGGCTCGGAGTGAACAGCCACAGCAAAGCCGAGCCTTACATACATTCCTGAGCTATAATGTTTTACCGGGGAATCTATAAAATCTCCTATATCAGCGAAGTCAACTATGGCATCAAATCTCTCATCAATTTCCTTCTTACTCATTCCGAGGATGGAGCCATTGATATAGACATTTTCTCTTCCTGTCAGCATAGGATGAAAACCGGCACCGACTTCAATGAGAGCACCAACTCTGCCTTTTATTCTAATTTCTCCTTTATCAGGCATAAAAATGCCATTAAGTAATTTTAGAATAGTGGTCTTACCTGCTCCATTTGGGCCAATAATTCCTAATGTTTCGCCTCTCTTTACTTCAAAGGAGACATCATTCACTGCCCAGAATTCCCCTTGCCTTAATCTGTCAGAGCGAGGGGGCAGACCAAGGGTGCTTCGGGCTATGTCGGCAACACCATAGAGCATGGTATGTCTTAATCGCTTACAATATTTCTTTGATACCTGCTCAACTTTGATGGCAATGTCATCTTCTAATTTAGACATTAGACTTTGGACTTTAGACATTTGACTTCTCTAACATATAGGAAATTAGTCTTTGCAATGTCCTTATACTTTTGTGGATAAGAAATTTCATCTCAAATTAATCTCCTGATCTTCTTGATCATCCTTTCGGCAATAGCTAAAGACTCTTTTATCTCATCTTGGATCAATTCCGAACTCACCGTGAACGGATATCTCTCCTCTACATAGTATTGGGTTATCTTTTGACATGCGGCTCTAAATTCCTCAAAGGACGAATCATACATGATAACCTCATTAAGAAGGGTCTCTAGATTATGAACTCGTTTAAGCTCCCATCCCTTAGAAAGTAAGTAGCCCTTCAAATATTTCTCAACCGCTTGTTGAATATTGAAGCCTGACCCCTCCAAATCTCCTAAATTGAAGAGATTTTGAGCACGTTTCAGTTCTTTTCTACCTATCCTGAACCAATCTTGGAAATAACGAGATTCTTCACGCTGCATGCAAAATCTCTCCCTTCGCGAGAATTTCTCTGATAAACTGATCTCCAATAATTAGTCGTTCCTGGACTTCGTTAGGAGTAAGAACAATCGACTCAAAAGGGATAAGTCGTTTAGGGTCAGAGACTATCCTTGCCACGGTTAATCTTCTATCTATAGGCCTATCAGCAGTCTCTTTAATGATCAAGAGGTCTATATCACTACTTCCATCCGGCTGACCATAGACATGGGAGCCAAAAAGGATAATTTTGCTCGGTTGGTATTCCTTCTTTAGCTTCTCCACAATATCGAGGATTATCTTCCTAATTTCTGTATCAGCGTTCATAAGCTTACCTCCTACCCCCCCCCAAAAAAAACCCGCGGGGTGCCGGGCATATAGCCAGTCTTAGGGGCTCTTAGTCGCGAAGTTCGGCAAAATTCATAATCCTATCAAATTTTTAATCAATTTCCTTCTTACTCATACCGAGGATGGAGCCATTGATGTAAATATTTTCTCTTCCTGTTAGCATAGGATGAAAACCAGCTCCGACTTCAATGAGAGCACCGACTCTGCCTTTTATTCTGATTTCCCCATTATCGGGCATAAAGATACCATTAAGTAATTTTAGAATAGTGGTCTTACCTGCTCCATTTGGGCCAATAATTCCCAGCGTCTCTCCCCTTTTTACTTCAAAGGAGACATCATTCACTGCCCAGAATTCCCCTTGCCTCAATCTATCAGAGCGAGGGGGCAGACCTAAAGTGCTTCGAGCTATGTCGGTAGCACCATAGAGCATGGTATGTCTTAATCGCTTACAATATTTCTTTGATACCTGCTCAACTTTGATGGCAATGTTGTTCATTGTTTTATGTCTGTGAAAAGTGAAGAGTTAAAGGTTATTTCAATGACTTTGATGCCAAATTTCTCTTGACATTATAAGTT
>CAZVBB010000024.1:0-11083 GCA_964625285.1 uncultured bacterium
ATCTTCTTCTAAAAAGCTCTCAAATAGCTTAACTGCCTTTTGATACACCTCAAAATCCTCAACACTTTTTATTGGTCCTCCCTCCATCTCTCTACTCTCTACTCATTTCTACAATATGTAAATATTATTTTGTAGACAATGCTGTATAATATACTATTTTTTGAAAATTCAATGAAGCATTTTCACCTTTCAAAAGACTTGCATAACTACTCAAGGTAATATAAAATCATATCATATAATAGCTTTAAGATGCTTGTTTTTGGGAAATTTTATAAAAAAATTATGTATGGAGCCCCCGGAATTGCAAATTGACCGCCATTCCGCTATGCTTCATGGCGACAAGTAAGCTCAGACGTTAGAAGGAAAAATAACAAATGATAGATATATTCATAAGCAGACCGGCTTGGGTTCCTGATGAGTTCAAGAAGGGATTAGAAAATTTCTTATCTTTTCTCGAAGAGATGGATTTAAATCCGCGCACATTAGGTTCAACAGATTATCCCAATGAATCACCTTTAGATGAAGTCATTTCAATAATGTCAGAATGTAAAGGTATTATAGTTTTAGGGTATCCCCAAATTTTTATCTCAAAAGGAAAAATTAAAGATAAAGAAATCATAGAAGAGTCTATGCTTGCAACCGAATGGAATCATATTGAGGCAAGCCTAGCTTATGCAAAAGGATTACCGCTATTAGTAATTCATCACAAAGGAATTAAAAGAGGTATTTTTGATAGAGGTGCGATTAATAAATTTATATATTCAAAAGACTTAATAAAGGAAGGTTGGGTTCTTTCTCAAGACATTAAAGGTGCTTTAAAAAAATGGAAAAGTAGGGTTATTAAAGTTTCTGATGATTTAGTAAATACTTCTAAGCCTAAAGCAAAACAAAAACTCAAAAATTTAAAGGAAACAGACATATTAGCACTATTAACTTCGCATTTAAATAGTACTACTGTCCAACTTGATATGAAGGCAATTAGATATTCAGAAATTGATAGCGAATTAGAAATACCTTCTGGGTCTACTAAAAAATACATTAAACAAATTGTAGCTAGGTGGCATTACTATCCTAATCAAGAAGGTGAGGAATTTATAATTTTTGAACAACGACCCCGTAATAGGGGGGTTTGGATATCTGGATAAAATTCTAATCAATCGCTACAGCGAACTGTAACCGCTGGCGCGGCCCCAGTCGCTGAGCCTGGTAGTTGATGGCAGGAGATGATAGAATGAGTAATAATAACCAATCCACACTGACTTTATTTCCTGAATTAGCTGCACAATGTAGCGAAAAGAAACATGATACCACAGAAAAACTTACGCGATTGGATTTAGATAGTACTCTGAAAGAAAAAGTACAGCCTTTTTGCCGACTCAAGTATGGTGAAATTTGGGAAGATCCAATAAAAGGACATAGGGTGGGTGTATTAGACGCAACAAATTACGAAGATGTGAAAAAAATAATGAGAGATGATAAGGCAAAGCTAATCGTCAATGATCCACCATACAACGTTGTAGTTGGTAACAATAATACAGCGAATCTGTTTAAAAAAACCTTAGCTGATTATATGTTTTTTTCTCAAGAGTGGGTGAATAATGCTGTGGCTATTATGGCGGAAAACGCGCATTTATATATATGGCTTGGAGCTGACCAAAAAGATGGCTTCCAGCCACTAGCGGATTTTATGATCATGATGAGAGAACGTAAAGAAATAAAAGCCCGGAATTTTATCACGTTAAGAAATCAAAGAGGTTATGGAACACAAAAAAATTGGATGTGGGTAAGACAGGAACTATTATATTATATAAAAGGGAATCCCGAATTCAAGGTAGTTTATACCGATATACCGAAAGTATTAAAGGGATATTACAAAGTAATAAACGGTAAAAGAACCAATAATATGGAGAGAAGTAAATCAGATACAATTAGGCCTGGGAATGTTTGGATAGATATTCAACAAGTTTTTTATAGAATGGAAGAAAATGTTCCCGGGTGCTATGCACAAAAACCCTTAAAAGCAATCGAGAGAATTCTATTAACCAGCTCGAATAACAAAGATACCGTAGTCGACTTCTTTGCTCACTCTGGAACTACTTTATTGGCAGGTGAAAGATTAGATCGTAAAATCTACACTTTTGACAATGACCCTGTTTTTGCAGAGCTCACTATTAGAAGATTAGAACGGTACAGAGAAACAGGGAAAACAGGATGGCAATGGAATAATCCTTTTCCTGAGATCGATAATGTAGAGGGGGGAGAAAAAAGATGGGTTTAACGCAATTAAAAGAATACATAAACAAACTTGCAACGAATCTACAAAATGGAGATAGGAAACTTCTTGAAGCACGTCTCGAAAGTTTAACATCAGTTTTTCCTTTTAATGAGTATGAGTATATGCTTATGTTTCTAAGGGATAGAAATATCATCAGTTTTGAGGAATATGAAAAATTGAGAGATAACTATGTTAGCACAAACAAATATCTTGGACTCTATGGATTAGCGCCTCGAATATTTGGACAAGTCTGGGGCGAGGAACATATAAGAGATTTGGACGATAGGTTTAAAAAGGCAGATAAATCATTTGATCCAGAGTATGACGGACAATATGATATCTGGATTGAAGGCGTTAAGTTGGAAGTAAAAGCGTGCAGAGCGATACATACAAAACAAAGAGAAAATCTGGTATCAAAAGCATTACATTATGATTCAAAAAACCCTTTCTGGATGAATTTTCAACAGTTAAAACCAGACCATTGTGATGGATTCGTTTTTGTTGGTGTGTGGGTTGACCAAATAGTCTATTGGGTTATGACTAGCAAGGAAGCGAAGAAAAATAAATACATCAGCCATCAACACAGAGGTGGAATAGAATACCAAATAGGGATAACCGACAAAAACATTGTAGATTTTGATAAATATAGAGTACCTGTATCCAAACTTGCCGATACTGTTCTTCAAAAACTAAAAAGGAAATAAAGGCTTGCTTTCAAGATGAAAGCAAATTCCGGGGACACAATACTTAGTTATTGACTTTCTATTAATTATATGGACTGGTGACTTGTGAACCCTTGAACACTTGAATCCTTGAATCCTTTTCTCGTTATAATTACTCTAATATCAAATCAAAGAACAGCTCTCTGCCATTAGTAGTAAGGATAACAGCTCCTGACTTAGCCGTTGAATATGTTACTATATTCATCTTTTCCAATCTGGCAAGCGTTTTCTCTTTCTCCGTTATAGGGAAAAACTCTTTACAGGGCGACCAGCCATACTGGTTGATGGCAAAAGCAGGAGATATGGCAGCAATAAACCCCTCTACCTGTTTTTCGGGATTGCCATGAGCCGGAATAAGCATTACATCACCTAAAAGTTGGTATTTTTCTGCCAATCTCTTTTGCGCGGCAACGCCCGCCTGGGCGGGTAAAATAATAACTTTTTCTCCATAACTGATTCTTAAAACAAGAGAAAAGTTGCAATCCAGCTCTCCCTTTCCTATGCTGGAAATAAGCGCTTCGATTTTCAGTCCATCCTCTGTATAAAGAAGCCCGCTTTCTCTAATTGTCTCTATCTGAATATGAGGAGCATCCTCAAAAAGCTTCATCAAAGCTATATACTCAGTATAAATTTTCTGCGGAAGGGGCATAAATGGATAGCTCAATAGCCGCCAGTCATTAATTAAAATAAGGAATTCTTCATAAGAGAGGTCGGCTCTCAACATTTCCTTTTTTACCGGAAGCACTATTCTTTTGACGGGAAAATTTTCTATTACATAACTAAGTCCACTGATGTTCCCAGGTCTTAGAGAGGTCACAATGATATAATCTAATTTACCAATACGGTAATGTGAGAGAGTTTCTCTTATCGTTCGGCCAAAGCTCCATTCTTCTCTTTGAGGGCCGCCATCAATAAGAATATTTTTTCCTTCCGGGGTAGAGACGAGCATTGCATTTCCAAGACCGGCATCAAAAAATACTACTCTTAACAATGGTTTTTTAGTTATTAAGTAGGTTGCTGCTCCGGCAGTCATAAAAAGAGAAATGATGGCAAGTATCGCAAACAACTTCCTTCTCTGCCAAAACTTTCTTTTGACCTCCAGGACTTTCTGGAAAATCCCTTTATGAAAAATAAAGGCGAAAATTAAGCCATACCAGAAGATAAGCTTTCCTGTCCCATAAGCACCAATGTAAGGATATGGAATAAAATCATGCCAGGTTTTAGCAAGCCCCAGAAAGCCCTGACATAAAACAGTATTAAATCCATTTACAACAAAAGCAAAGCCATTACCAATAAATCCCAATCCAATAACAGAAAATAAGGTTTCCCCCAACCCTGCCACCCAACCAAGTATTACAATCGCCCCAAGAAGCGGTATCGCTAAAATATTGGCATATAAGCCAGCGATGGGAAACCGCAGGAAAAACACCGCCGATAGTGGCCAGAGCATACCTAATTGAATAGCAAGCTGTGCGAAGCAAAAACGCAGTAACCACCGCCCCCACCTGCGTGAGGAGAGCTCTATCATTAAATCTCTTCCTGTAAATCGCAAGTAAATAAAAAATAAAGCAATACTCACTGCTCCAAGGAGAAGAGTGGCTGTTAAAAACTGCGACTGGTGGAGCCAGCTATGCCCGGGAAAATGAAGAAGAGCTGGAAACCAATCAAGAAGGAGTGGAATTTTCTCCACTGCCGGCAAGATTTGTTTTACAATATTCAGGTGTTGAATTATTCCGCTCAATGAAAAAAGACTCATCCCTACCAATATCCCAATTAATGGAAAACCAATAAACCCGCGAACGCCAGTTCCCTTCTCCATAATTACTTTCTCAATCGGCGGAGTGATATAAATTAAGGATAAAACAGCGGCGAAGGAAAGAACAAATGATGCATCAGTAAGCCATAATGGATTAGCAAAAAGAACTACAACCGCGGAAAGAAAAATAGTTATTCCCACTGAAGTCACAAGAGGCACTCTTAATATATCAAAGAGCAACATTCCTGTGGAAAACATCAGTGCTGCCCGCTGGGTAGCTGGCGAAGCGCCGGAGAGAAAGACAAAAATTAGTAATCCGAAGCTGACCAACAAAAATCTCATGCTCCTCGGAAGACGCAAAAGGCGAACTACTCCCAGGAGAAGAAGAGCAATGAATCCTACATGAAGCCCTGAAAGAGCAAGGACATGAGCTATACCAACGGCACTAAATTGTTCTCTTATTTCACCTGAGACTTCTCCCCGCATTCCGAGGGTCACCGCCGCCAGGAAAGCGCTCTCCGGATAGGGAACGGTGCGCTCGATAGTTTCAAAGATGCGATGACGCAGTCTCAGGGATAATTTCACAAGAGGGTTCACATCACCCTCACCAAGAAAACGTAACTGCTCCGGCTCTCTAATACGACCGGTAACAGCATAAATGTTTCTTACTCTCAAGTAACGAGCAAAGTCAAAGCCAGTAGGATTCCTTCGCTCCCGGGGAGGATGCAGGGAAGAAATTATCTCCACGTAGTCACCGAAGGACATTTTCTCATAATACTCTCCAATAGTGGGATGAACTGTTACTTGAATATAGCCCGTTCTTCCTCTCAGGGTTTTTTCCCTACCTGCCTGTGCCGTGCTCGGCACGGCAGACAGGTCCTCGTAATGGCGAAGAATTTCCGTATGTGGACAGGGATAATATCTTGCCAGACCTCTTTCTATAAGCTGTGAATTTAGGAGCCTTCCATCAAGCTCCACCACTGCCAGTATCCTTCCAAACTTATCCAGTGGATTGTACTCTTGTATGTAGAGAGTAACTCTGCGATGAAGGACCATTGAACTGGTAAAGTTGGTAGCTTTTTCTGCTCCTCTCTCACCTAAATCAGGCGCATCTACTCCTAATAATCTCACTACCTTTCCTTCACAAGTAAAGAGAGTATCTCCATCAAAAACACCAATTATTTTTTGTGTTATTACCTTATGAGGAATCTTTAAATCTAATCTCAAATAGGCAGTTGGCCGCGGATGTGGAACAATTTTCTCCGGTTTTATGGTAAGAATGCTGAACTCTTCTCTTCTGTCGGGATCGCGGACAACCGTTCCCAGAATAAGCACCTCCTCTCTATCATCATTAAGAAAATTAGTAATGTGATAGGGCGAAGAAGTATCAATTGCCTGAACGTGTCTCGCCATTCCCAGGAAAAGAAGGGATAAACAGAAAAATATCAGTGCCTGAGGATAAGGCTTCTCTGTGAGGATAGCTGTCATCCCGATGATAATAAATAGGATTGTCATCACCCAGAGAGTTACCAGGAAGGGTGAGGAAAAAAGAATCCATCCTGAGAGGATAGTAGAGAGAGTAACTCCAGCAATGAAAGAAGCGCAAAGTGGAATGATGCCACTCTGCCTCGGTTGAACCTGTCTGCGTGCGGACACGCACAGGCAGGAAGGAGGGTCACTCATGGAATTTTTCTAATTTATAGTTTTCTATGAGTGCCTTCTCTATGTTTTGACGAAGTTCGCGGTCAAGGATTTCCACCTGTCGTTGCCATACCCTTTCTCCTTCCTGTGGGGGGCGGGAAGGCCAGCTAATCCAGACTGTGCCATCAGCTCTTTCCATTACTCTACCATTAATCTTTAGGGCATCATTAAAGGTTATGGAAAAGAAGGCTCTCGTTGTACGTCCCTTAAATTCAGTAAGTCTGGTTATTTCCCAGCGAAGTTCACCTGGTATCTCAGAAGAAGGCTTATTGCTCTCCACTGCTCTTATTATTTCATTCTGCAATTTCTCTTTTAACACCTCAACGTGAGGATAAACTACGCCCCGGCGGGAGATAAAGGCCGGGAACTTTACAATTGTGCGATTGGCAAATTCCCCTATTTCTATTTCCTTTATTCGAATCTTGTCATTGAGAACAATTTCCAGCATTTCCACTTCATCAACCGTCTCTATATTTAGCTCGGTAACAATGATTTTATCTATCTCGCTGGAGAAGACAGACAAAAAGCTCGTGATTACAAGGAGCAAAACAACCGCCAATAATTTCTTCTTAAACATCTTAAGCATCTTAAACGCCCTCACTACTTATTTCCTACTTACTTACCAGTCACCAGTCCACCGTTCAAGGGTTCCGGGTTCACCGTTCAGCGTTCTGGGTTCACCGCTCTGGGTTCTGAACCTCTAAACCTTTGAACTCTGAACCTCTGAATCCTTGAACCCTTGAACCTTTTCCTCATTTCCCCTTTCCCACCCACTATCTACTACCTACTCATTTTATTACACTTTTCATTTTTCAATTTCAGCAGCTCATCTTGCAACTCTTTTATTTCCTCACGAAGTCTTTTTTCACTTTTAGGGTCAGGGCTGAACTCTACAGTTAAGTGCATCCCTTCATAAATCTTAAATCCAAACTCTCTAACCGGTACCATTAACTTCCCCATCCCCTCAAACGCCACTACCGCCAGTTTATCATTCTCTATTCTGTCAATTATGGCTTTCATTCCTCCTCCGATATAATAGCGTATTCTACTTTTTACAGGATATCTTCATCTAACGGTCTTGATTTTTATATTCTTCCCATTGCTAACGATAGTAATATTTCCACTCTGATGGGTATGGTAAACATCTGCTCCGCTTTCTTTCCATCTCTTCTCGGTTTCCAGTGTGGGGTGACCAAATGGCCATCCTCCAGAACCGCTGGTTATGGCATAAGAGGCTCTTACTAACCTGATAAAATTCCAGCAGTTTGAAGTATTAGAACCATGGTGAGGAACCTGAACGACATCGGCTCTCATCCGCGGCCCATACTCATTGATAAGTCTATTAATAGCGTCTCTCTCAATATCTCCGGTAAAAAGAAACCTAATTTTGCCATAAACCAACATTATAGTTACTGAATTCTCGTTGGCGCATTCCCATAAGCGGTCTGGGGGAGGAGAAAGTACCTGAACAAAAACATCTGGACCCCAGTTGAGAATATCTCCATCTCTCACAATCCGATAGGGTATTCCCCGGGTCTTAATCAATTCAAGAAAAGATTTATAGGTAAGGGTGGGATGAATCATCCCCGGGTCCAGCACTTCTCCTACTTCAAACTCGCCCTCGTGCAATATGCAGATGAAACCTCCTATGTGGTCGCTGTGGGGGTGGGAAGCAATAATAACATCGATCTTCTTAATATTTTCTTTTCGTAGAATGGGAAGGATGGCTCTCTTCCCCGCACCTTGGGAGGGGGCATATTTATAGTCCGGGGTTATTCCCTCTCCAGCATCATACAATATCACTTTTCCTGAAGGAATCTGGATAAGATGAGCCAGACCCTGACCAACATCAAAATAAGTAATGGTCAATTCTCGAGGCGGTTGATATGTGTCTTCTCTTGCCTCTATCGGAGCATAGAGGAAGGCTTCTCTGAAGGAAATATAGAGCGCCTGGCGCCACTGGCTATTGAATACTAAGCTCCAGGTGGAGAAAGCAAGTAAAAGTAAAACAATGGCTAAAGAGATAAACTTCTTTTTCGATCTCTTCGCTTCCTTTTCTACTTGATAGGTCTCAACCATCTTGCGTTCCCTGTTGACAATTGCAAACTTTTAAACCTTCAAAACCTCTTTCTATCTTTCACCTTCCTTCTTGTATCCTTATTTCTTCTCTGACCCTTTCGAGCATATAATCATCTAATCCCTTACCGGTTACAGTGATGCGATCCTTTATCTTCTCAAAGGTCTTGGGTCCAATTCCATGAACCTTCATAATATCCTCAATCTTTGCGTAAGGACGGGCGGCAATAATCCCCTCCGCTCTTTTAGGTCCGATAAAGGGTAGCTCCTGTAATTCTTCCGAAGAGGCAGTGTTGATATTTATCTTTAAGGCAGTTTTTAGCTCCTCTCGTTCTTGGATATTCAATTTCCTGATAGGAGTTTTCTCCGTTGTCATTATAGGAGTAAATGGAGCTATCTCTTCAACAACTGACTTCTCCATTTCCTGAAGGACAAATAGAGGATACTCCCGTGATATTTTATAGCCCAGAACTGCACCTCCAGAGATAACAGTCAAGCATAGGAAGGCAATTAAGAATTTCATATATCTACCCATTCCGATGTTACCAGCTCATCTCACTTAACTGAAAAGGGTTGCAGGCTCTCAAGGACATCTTCTTTCCATTTAAAGCTTAGCCGCTGACGTCCCTTCCACAGTTCTTTCTGTAAAACAAATCCAACGACCAGTGGCAGAGAAACCGTTGGCTCAACGAATGCCATCGCCTTAGTAGCCTGTTTATTTATTTTTCCCCATGAGGTTGCTTCATCAAGAGTGCTACCGCTCAATCCTCCCCAATGCGGAGAATCGGTAGTAAGTTGGAAAGCATAGGTGTGTCCTCCGGTGTTCTTTCCAAATAATACATTAGCCATCACTACAGAATCATTGATAAAATTCTTGGGCACGCCACCAGCAATATAGATTGCTGCTGTTTTTCGCGATTTTATTATTATCTGGGTCAGCTCATAGTTATCCCTGATTGCATCAAGGACAATAGGAGATTTACCCTCTTTTTTTCTTAAATGATAGTGCTCTGTCAATCCAATGCCAATGCTTGAGTCATTTAACGCTGGAGAAAAGACAGGTACTCCCAATTTAGCGGCAGTTCCCAGAATAGAATTCTCATCTTTTATCTTTTCGCCTAATAAATGAAGAAACTCGCGGCTGGAGTAACTCTTTTGGGGCAGCCGATGAGCAAATCTCCCTATCCAGCTATCAATTTTGAGAAACTTTTCATCATCTACATATGTATCATAAATACGATTAATAAAGAGCTCCCTTAAGTGGGCATCATTAGCAAGAGGAGAGCCAGCATAATGCTTATGCCCTAATGCCTGGTATATATCCTGATAGAGAATTGCTCCGGTGGAAACGATTGTATCTACAATGCCATAGGCTACCATATCCCTGATAACTCCTCGCAAACCCCCGGCAATAAGAGGCCCTGCTAACCCAAGTAAGACCGTAGGGCGTGCTTTATCCTCTAACATATTTTTATATACTGAGGCGCACTGACCAATTGCTCGCGCTTGAATAGACATAGACATATAAGAGGTAACTAGGTCATCTATTGTCCTGACTTTGGTTAGGTCAATAGACTTAACCTGCTTTGAAAGCAGTTTTCTCTTCTGACTCCGCTGCGACTTGTTTAGCTCATCTTCAATACAGATTTTTTCCAGCTTACTGCACCCAGGATAACTCTCTTTTTTCTTCATAGCTAACTCCTTCTGATTGACATTGCTTTACAAGTATTCGTTCACAGCTCACAGTTAAAAGTGAAAAGTTCACTGTTCAAGGTTCTGGGTTCACTGTTCCGGGTTCTCTAACCTTTGAACTCTGAACCTCTGAACTCTAACTCGCATTATCCATATCCACCGTGGATTCTGTGTTATTTTACCATACCTAATCATTGACTTTCTATTAAAAAAGTGCTGTTCTCTTAAAATTTCCCCCCACTCTCCCATCTTTTGTTTTTCCGTCGCTAAGAGTCTTCCCTTATGCCAAAAACTTAAATTTTTTTGGGGCTTTTTACTTTTTTCTTGACAAAGAAATGGGTGTGATATAATCTAATTGCAGATGAAACTTAATGGCAATTAGTGATGAGGACCTTAATGAGAACAGAAGAAGATAAATTAAGAAACTATTTAAGAGTGAAGGGCTTAAAGCTTACTCCGCAGAGACAGCTTATTTTAAAGGAAGCCTTCTCTACCAAGAGAAAGTCTGCCAGGAGCACGAGTTCCAGCCCCAGGAGCACCGGCTTCAAATTACGGGCTACTGTAGCCGACGTTGCCAAGGTAGGAAATAATTTTTTTACATCTTTATTGCAAATAAGAAGCATTTGTATTTAATACAGGAAAGGGGTGATGTTAATGTAAAGAAATTTAAAAAATTAAAAGGGGATAAGGGAATTTATTAACTAAGTAGTCGAAACAGAGAAAATCAAATTTTCTCTTAAGGAGGTAAATTAATGAAAAAGAAAATATTGTTAGTTCTGCTGGGGTTGTTGTTAGTCATTGTATTGGTTGTTGTTGCCATTGACCGTCCAGTTCCGGCACCAATTGACCGTCCAGTTCCGG
>CAZVBB010000025.1:0-11012 GCA_964625285.1 uncultured bacterium
AAGCTAAGTCTAAGTTAGAGTCAGTAGGGGCTACTGTTGAACTAAAATAATAACAACAATTCAAGAGTTCAAGGGTTCAGAGTTCAGAGGTTCAGAAAACGCTGAACCCAGAACGGTGAACCCGGAACCCAGAACGGTGAACCCTGAACTGTTAATATGGAGAAACTTATGAGGCAAATGATTGAAAGGAAAAAGTTTGCCAGGATTCCTGTGATGATGGACCTTCCTGATCTTGTAGGACTCCAAAAACACTCGTATGATGAATTTCTTCAGGAAAAAATACATCCTGATAAGAGGCAGCAGCAGGGGCTGGAGGCTGTTTTCAGAGAAATATTCCCAATCACTTCTGATGATGGAAAATGTTCCTTTGAGTTTTTGAATTACTCCATTGAGAAACCAGGGTATACCATTGAAGACTGCCAGCAAATTGGGATGACTTATGCTGCCCCTCTTAAAGCAAAGATGAGGCTGGTCCTGCATGACGAAGATGGTAAGAATGAAGATATCAGAGAGCAAGAAGTGTATCTTGGAGAGATTCCTCTGATGAGTGAGAATGGTAGCTTTATCATTAATGGAGTTGAACGCGTCATCGTTGGTCAGCTGCACCGCTCCCCTGGTGTATTTTGTGATGAGAAGGTGCATTCCAGTGGGAAAAGACTCTACTCAGCAAAGATTATTCCGCATCGCGGAGGGTGGATAGAATTTGAATTTGATCATCACGGACTTCTCTGGGTAACGATTGACAAGAGCCGTAGAGTTTTAGCAACTACGTTCTTGCGTGCCTTTGGCTATTCTTCAAATGAGGAAATTATAAAACTCTTTTATGATATTGAGACGGTGAAACTGGGTGCGGATCCAAAGAAGAATCAGAAGATAATAGGTCGCCTTCTCGCTGAAAGTATCATCATTAGAGAGGGGGCAAGTGTACCTCTCGGAACTGAGTTGAATGCTGAAATTTTAGCTGAGATTGCTAAAGAACGAACTAGCCTCAAGCTAATTATTTTTACGGAAGATAAAAAATCAATTATCAATACTTTAAAAATGGATCGTTGCTGTACTCAGGAGGAAGCCCTCACTGAGATTTATCAGCGACTTCGTCCGGGAGAACCAACGACTACTGAAAGTGCGAGTAGATACTTCCAGAGGCTATTTTTTAGTCCTAATTATTACAGTTTAGGCTATGTTGGTCGCCATCGGTTGAATCAAAGGTTAGGGATAAACATTTCTGAAAACATGACCTTTTTGAGGAAAGAAGACTTGGCTGAGATTCTCCGCTATCTACTCAAATTAGAGAGCGGGGATAGCTCCGTTGATGACATTGATCATCTCGGCAATCGCCGCCTGAGATTAGTTGGAGAGCTTGTTGAGGCTCAATTCCGCATTGCCCTTGCGAGAATGGATAGGAATATTAGGGAAAAAATGAACAACCGGGAGTTGACTGACATCTGGCCGAGAAATATGATTAATTTCAAAGTTGTTTCTTCTGTTCTTAAAGACTTCTTTGGACGTAGCCAGCTCTCCCAATTTATGGATCAGATAAATCCTTTGGCTGAATTAACGCATAAGCGTCGCATCTCTGCTCTTGGCCCCGGAGGATTAAGTCGAGATAGAACAGGCTTTGAAGCAAGGGATATTCATTTCTCACATCATGGGAGAATCTGCCCTGTAGAGACTCCTGAAGGATTGAATATCGGGCTTATTGTCTCGCTTTCTACTTATGCGCGAACCAATAAGTACGGGTTCCTGGAAACTCCTTACCGCAAGATAAAGAACGGGAAGGTTACCAATGAGATTGCATGGCTTTCCGCTGATGTTGAGGATAACTATGTTATTGCACAGATAAATACAGAGCTTGATGAACAAGGTAGACTTAAGGGTGAAGAGATTTTTGCTCGCTTCCGGGATGACTTTGTTATGAAGCCCGCGCATGAGATAGAGTATATGGATATCTCCCCCTTGCAACTAGTGAGTGTCTCTGCTGCCCTTATTCCATTTCTTGAACATGATGATGCCAACAGAGCACTCATGGGGTCAAATATGCAAAGACAAGCAGTTCCACTCTTGAGGACAGAGGCGCCATTGGTAGGAACGGGGCTGGAGGCCACCGTTGCCCGTGATGCTGGTGCTTTAGTAGTTGCCCAGACTGCCGGAAGAGTAGAGCAGGTTGTTGCTGATGAAATTATTATCCGTGGGGGATCTGGCACAAGAAAATACCCACTGCGAAAATTTTACCGTTCAAACCAGAACATCTCTTTAAATCAGAAGCCACTTGTCTATCCTGGTGATTTGGTGAAGGCTGGAGAGATAATTGCTGATGGTCCGGCCACTTCTCGAGGGGAGCTGGCATTAGGAAGAAATGTCCTGGTAGCATTTATGCCCTGGCGTGGCTATAACTTTGAGGATGCTATTCTGATAAGCGAAAAAATTGTTAAAGATGACATCTATACTTCAATCCATATTGAGGAATTTGAAGTTGAGGAGCGAGATACAAAGCTTGGACCGGAAGAGATAACAAAAGACATCCCAAATGTTAGTGAAGATGCTCTTGGAAATCTTGATGAGAATGGGATTGTGCGCATTGGAGCGGAGGTGAATCCAGGGGACATCCTTGTAGGTAAGGTAGCTCCGAGAGGTGAGGCAGAGCTATTGCCTGAGGATAGACTCCTGAGGGCAATCTTTGGGGAAAAAGCAGGCGATGTGCGTGATGCTTCCTTGAGGGTTCCCCATGGTAGTGGCGGAACGGTTATTAATGTCCGGGTTTTCTCCCGCCAGGGTGAAACTGGTAGAATTACCACCCTTTCTTCTGGAGTCAATAAGGTAGTTAAGATATATATTGCAGTGAAGCAGAAGTTACAGGTTGGCGATAAGCTTTCCGGAAGACATGGAAATAAGGGAGTAGTCTCCTGCGTACTCCCCGAAGAGGATATGCCATATCTGCCTGATGGGACACCCGTAGAGATTGTCATCAACCCACTGGGAGTTCCTTCCCGAATGACTCTCGGGCAGATATTAGAGGCTCATCTTGGCTGGGCTGCTCATAGTCTGGGAATGTATGTTTCAAGCCCTGTCTTTGATGGAGCCAAAGAGGCCGACATTAAAGACTTACTCTGCAGTGCTGGCCTCCCGGTGAAGGGCACAACTACTCTCTATGACGGCTACACCGGTGAGCCATTTACCAATAAGATAACGGTGGGGTATATCTATATAATGAAGTTAGCTCATTTGGTTGACGAGAAAGTTCATGCCAGGGCAACTGGGCCCTATTCTCTAATTACCCAGCAGCCACTTGGCGGCAAAGCTCAGTTTGGAGGGCAACGATTTGGCGAAATGGAGGTATGGGCGCTTGAGGGATATGGAGCCGCCCATATTTTACAGGAGCTTCTTACTGTAAAGAGCGATGATGTAGATGGTCGCAAGAGGATATATGAGTCAATTGTTAAGGGAGAAAATGCTTCTCCACCAAGCATCCCGGAATCATTTAATGTTCTAACTCGCGAACTGCAAAGCCTCTGTCTTGACATAAGGTATGAAGAAGAAAATAGAGGAGAGAAGGGGTTTTTGTCAAGGGGTGGTGTTAGCAGTGTTTCAATTGGTATTGCCTCTCCAGAGACAATTTTTTCTTGGTCACATGGTGAGGTAAAAAAACCTGAAACGATAAACTATAGAACGTTTAAGCCTGAAAAGGATGGGCTCTTCTGTGAAAAGATTTTTGGCCCTGTCCACGATTGGGAATGCCATTGCGGTAAGTACAAAAGGATTAAGCATAAGGGAATTATCTGTGATTATTGTGGAGTTGAGGTTACTCGCTCGGAGGTGAGAAGAGAGCGAATGGGACATATAAAGTTAGCATGTCCCATTGTTCACATCTGGTTCTTTAGAATTGTTCCTTCTCGTATCGGAGCAATACTGGAAATGAGCATGCGTGACCTTGAGAAGATAATTTATTATGAAAAATACGTAGTGATTGATCCCGGAGATAGTGGGTTAAAAAAAGGGACATTGCTAACGGAAGAGGAGCGCTGGCTATACCAAAAACAGTTTGGTTCTCGCTTTAAAGCCGATATTGGAGCCGAGGCGATTCAGGAGCTGTTAGAAAAGACTTCTCTCGATGAACTGGTGGCAACTCTCCGCACCAGTCTCGAGAAAACAACTTCTTCGTCGGCGCAACTGCGAATTATGAAGAGGTTAAGGATAGTAGAGGGCTTTTGCCAATCAGGTAATAAGTTAAGTTGGATGGTTATGGATATTCTCCCTGTTCTTCCTCCTGATCTGCGCCCTCTTATTCCACTTGACGATGGAGGAAGATTTGCCACATCAGACCTGAATGACCTATATCGCCGTATATTAAACAGGAATAGTCGGCTCAAGAAATTACTAGAGGATCCAGTCACTCCGGGAATTATTATTCGCAATGAGAAGCGGATGCTACAGGAGGCGGTTGATGCTCTCTTTGACAATGGCTGTCGCGGAAAACCTGTAGTAAGAGCAGGAAATAGGCCGTTAAAGTCGCTAAGTGACGTACTTAAAGGGAAGCGGGGGAGATTTCGGCAGAATCTTCTCGGTAAACGCGCGGACTACTCAGGGCGTTCGGTTATTGTTGTCAACCCAAAACTTAAATTCTCTCAATGCGGGCTTCCAAAGAGGATGGCACTGGAATTATTTCAGCCATTTATTCTTAAAAAGCTAAGAGAACGTGGGTTGGCACACACTATTAAGAATGTTAAACGTACCTTCGAAAAAGCAGGAGATGAGAAATGGGAGATTTTAGAGGAGGTTGTTAAAGACCACATGGTCCTCCTGAATAGAGCGCCAACATTGCATCGCCTCGGTATTCAGGCATTTCAGCCTATTCTGGTAGAAGGGAATGCTATTCACATTCATCCTTTGGTTTGCACTGCCTTTAATGCAGATTTTGATGGAGACCAAATGGCTGTTCACATTCCGCTTTCTACTGAGGCGCAGATGGAAGCTTATCTTCTTATGTTCTCCTCCCGCAATGTCCTCTCGCCATCGAGTGGTGAGCCAATTGCAGTTCCTACCCAGGATATTGTTCTTGGCTGTTATTATCTGACAAAGGAGAAGGCTGGAGCAAAGGGAGAGGGTAAAGTGTTCTCTAGCCCTAACGAGGTTGAGGTTGCCTGGAGAAATGGCTATGTTGATACACAAGCCAGGATAAAGATATGCAGAAGTGGAAAGTTAGTGACAACCACAGCTGGCAGAGTAATTTTTAATACTCTACTTCCTCCCTCAATTCCCTTCGTTAATCAGGAATTGAAGAAGTCTGATCTCTCTCAACTTATTGGCATTGTTCATCGCCAGTGGGGCACTGAGGAGGCAGTGCGGCTCTTAGACAATATCAAGGATATTGGTTTTGAGATTGTTACAACTGCAGGGATTTCTATTGCTATTGATGATAGCGTAGTTCCATCGGAAAAGAATAGTATTTTAGAGGAAGCAAAGAGTAAAGTTAATGAAATTAAAGGACAATATCATCGTGGGCTGATTACCAACGGGGAAAGGTACAATAGAATTATTGACCTGTGGACCCGCGTCACTGATAAAATTTCTGACCTTGTTTTTAAGCAGATGGAGAAAAGTATTGAGGATGGTCAGTTTAATTCAATCTTTATGATGGCTGAGAGTGGAGCACGCGGTTCACGGCTACAGATCAGGCAATTAGGAGGGATGCGTGGGTTAATGGCCAAGTCATCTGGAGAAATTATTGAGACTCCAATCACTGCTAATTTCCGTGAGGGGTTAACGGCCCTTGAATATTTTCTCTCTACCCACGGAGGAAGAAAAGGCTTAGCTGATACAGCGTTAAAAACAGCCGACTCTGGCTACCTGACACGAAGATTAGTAGATGCTGCTCAGGATTTGATAATTATTGAGGAGGATTGTGGAACTCCAAATGGCATTGAAGTAGAAGCAATCTATGGTGGCGCGGAGGAGCTCGTTTCTCTCAAGAAAAGAGTGGTGGGAAGAATAGCATGCAACGATATCATTATTCCGCAATTAGGTAATATTATAGTTAAGAATGGAGATGAAATAACAGAGGAACTGGCAGATGTGATTGAGGAGGCAGGGATTGAAAAAGTAAAAGTGCGTTCTCCCTTAACCTGTGAAACAAAGCAGGGAATCTGTCGGCGATGTTATGGCCGCAATCTTGCTACTGGCTACCTCGTTGAGTTTGGGGAGGCAGTAGGGGTAATCGCTGCTCAGAGTATTGGTGAACCAGGAACACAGCTGACAATGAGGACATTTCATGTTGGGGGGGCAGCTCAACGAGTTGTAGAACAGTCAGCTACCTTCGCTCGTGATGATGGCATTGTCCACTATTACAGATTAAAAACGATTAAAAACAAGGAACAACAAACCATTGTGCTTAATCGCAATGGCGCTATTCTCATCTGCAATAAGGAAGGAAAAGAACTTGAGCGACACATAGTTCTTCCAGGAGCAATAATCGCTTGTGAGAATGAAGTGAGCGTTGTCAAGGGAGATCTACTTGCGAGCTGGGACCCCTATATGCGGCCTATCTTGAGTGAGATTGAGGGAAATGTTGAATTTGAAGACATTGTCCCTGGAGTAACGGTCCGGGAAGAGTTTGACCGGGCAACGGGGCTAACGACAAAAGTAATTACTGAACACAAAGCGGACCTCCATCCGCAAATTGTAATCAGAGACGCCAGTAAACAAATTCTTGGCTACTATGGACTTCCACCTCGAGCATTTATAGTTGTCCGGGAGAGAGACAGGGTTTATCCTGGAGATTTATTGGCTAAGACACCACGAGAAGTTGTTGAAACTGTTGACATTACCGGTGGTCTTCCGCGAATAGTAGAATTATTTGAAGCTCGCCGACCGAAGAACCCGGCAGTTGTTACTGAGATAGACGGAATAGTGGAATTTACTGAATCGGTTGGAGAGAAAAGAAAGGTTATTGTAAAGAATGAGGAAACAGGGATGGAAAGGGAATATCTTATTCCTCCAGGGAAGCATATGACCGTTTATAAGGGGGAGATGGTCAGCGCAGGTCAGCCACTGACTGATGGATCAATTGTGCTCCAGGATATATTGAGAGTAAGAGGCATAAAGAATCTTCAAAGGCATCTCGTTGATCAGATTCAGGAAATTTATTGGTTGCAAGGTGTAACGATTAATGATAAACATATTGAATTAATCATCCGGCAAATGTTACGTTGGGTTGAGATTGAAGATAAAGGAGACTCTACATTTTTAATTGGAGATCAGATTGATAGGTGGAAATTTGAGGAGGAAAACGAAAGGCTCAAAGCCATCGGGGCGAGACCTGCCAAGGCATCCCCAATAATATTAGGAATTACAAGGGCTTCTCTATCTACGGATAGCTTTATTGCCGCTGCCTCTTTTCAAGAGACAACTCGTGTTCTTACCAATGCTGCTTTTAATGGAAGAAAGGATGAACTAAAAAGCTTAAAAGAGAATGTGGTTATGGGACGTCTCATCCCTGCGGGTACAGGTATGAGCCATCATTGCCGTATAACAATAGATGCAAAAGAAAGGGTTTAAAGGTTTAAGGGTTCAGAAGTTCAGAGTTCAAAGGTTCAGAGTTCAGGGGTTCAGAACCCAGAAGATAATCAGAAAGCACGAAGCACGAAACCGACTGAAAGTCGTCCTGAGCGAAGCGAAGGAACTTGTAAAATTCAACGATGGATGAGGTTCTTCGGGCTTTGCCCTCAGAATGACAACAAAGTTGTCAGTTTTGTTTCGGTCATTTGGATTTAGGATTTCGGATTTGTTTCGGATTTCGGATTTAGGATTTGACACAAAGTGTCTCACTTAATTCAAGGTTACAGAGATTTATAACCGTGATGCGGATTTAGAGTGACTGGTGACTGATGCTCTGGTGACCTGGTGACCTTTTTAGGATTTTTGCATTTTATCTGAAGGGGAAGCTTATGCCAACGTTAAATCAATTAATTAGAAAAGGAAGAAAAAAGGGGAGAAAGAGCATAAAGAGAGCTGCTCTTCGCGGTTCTCCCCAGAAGAGAGGGGTCTGTCTTAAAGTGAGTACGATGAACCCCAGGAAGCCCAACTCAGCCTTACGTAAAGTAGCTCGTGTGAGACTCTCTAATGGAATGGTAATAACCGCTTATATTCCGGGTATTGGGCACAATCTTCAAGAATATTCCATTGTCCTGGTCTGCGGAGGAGGCCCAAAAGACCTTCCAGGGATAAGATATCATGTGGTAAGGGGAATACTTGATACTGCCGGGGTGGAAGGAAGAAAAAGAAGTCGCTCACGCTATGGAGCAAAAAAACCAAAAAGTCAATGAAAAGAGCACCGGAGCATCAGAGCACCAGTGCACCAGTACACCAGAGCACCAGTTAAGATAAAAAAACTGATGACTGGTGACTAGTAATAGTAAGAGGTAGAAAAAATGCCAAGAAGGAGAGAGGTAAAAAAGCGGATGGTACCACCTGACTCAAGGTATAATAATTACCTTGTTGCCAAGTTCATTAACTGTTTGATGTTAAAAGGAAAAAAGAGTGTTGCTGAAACTATTTTTTATTCATCACTTGATTTGATCGAGAAAAAAGCTAAGCAGCCTCCTTTGGGTGTTTTCACTGAGGCGATTGATCGGGTAAAGCCAGTTCTAGAGGTAAGATCGCGTCGGGTGGGAGGTGCTACTTATCAGATTCCTGTAGAGGTTAAGCCAGATAGAAGAAATACACTTGCTATCCGCTGGATTATTGCAGCCGCACGGAGCCAAAAAGGACTTCCTACAACAAAGAAGCTGGCGCAGGAGTTTATGAGTGCGGCTAAAGGAGAAGGTGCCGCAATTAAGAAAAAGGAGAATACCCATCGTATGGCTGAGGCAAATAAGGCCTTTGCTCATTACAGGTGGTAGATAATAATGAGTCAAAATCGTGAAATTGAAAAAATAAGAAATATTGGCATTATGGCCCACATTGACGCTGGAAAAACCACTACTACTGAGGGATTTCTCTATTATACTGGGAAAGTTCATCGTTTTGGTATGGTTGATGAAGGGACCGCAACAATGGACTGGATGGAGCAGGAAAAAGAGAGAGGAGTAACCATTACTGCTGCGGCAATAACGTGTTACTGGATGAACCATTGTATTAATATCATTGATACCCCTGGACATATTGATTTCACCGCCGAGGTTGAGCGGTCACTCCGAATTCTTGACGGCTCTGTAGCCGTTTTTTGCGGTGTTGGAGGAGTTGAACCGCAGTCAGAAGCTGTCTGGCGCCAGGCAAATAGATATCATGTACCCAGGATTGCTTTTGTTAATAAGATGGATAGGGTTGGGTCAGATTTCTTGGCTGCTGCTGCTGAAATAAATGAAAAGCTTGGCGCTGATGCGCTTCCAGTGCAGCTCCCCATTGGCAAGGAGGAGGATTTTTGCGGTGTAGTTGATATAGTGCGAATGAAGGAAATTATCTTTCAGGAAAATGCTTTGGATTGCACAGTCAAGGATATCAGAGAAGAACTTCTTTCTGATGCTAAAAAATATCATAACAAATTAATTGAACGAGTGGCTCATAGCGATGATGAGATAATGCATAAATATTTAGAGGAGATAGAAATATCTTCTGAAAATCTTCTACTTTCTTTACGTAAAATTACACTTGAAGAGTCTTTTGTTCCTGTTCTCTGCGGAGCATCGCTGAAAATGAAGGGACTCCAACCTTTGCTTGATGCCATTGTTGATTATCTTCCTTCTCCTTTAGATATTCCATCGGTTAAGGGACAAAACCCGGTAACTGGAGCTACAGAGGAGCGAACAGCAGATAATGGCTCTCCTTTCTCGGCACTAGCATTTAAAATTGTTTCTGATCCTTATGTGGGAAGGTTGGTGTATATCCGTATCTACTCAGGGAAGCTCTCTCGTGGCGAGAGCGTCTACAATAGCAGGCTACAGTGTAAGGAAAGAGTGGAGAGAATCTTAGAAGTGCATGCCAACAAACGTGAAGAAAAAAAAGAGACTCTTGCTGGAGATATTGTTGCTATTGTTGGTCTCAAGAATACGACAACAGGAGATACCTTGTCTGCTTTAGGTCACCCGTTAATTATGGAGTCAATTCGCTTTCCTGAGCCGATAGCTTGGGTTGCAGTTGAGCCAAAAACTAAAGCCGATCGGGATAAGTTAGGCCTCTCCCTACGCCGGCTTTCAGAAGAAGATCCTACTTTCAAAGTAAATGTAGATAAGGAAACAGGGCAAACTGTTATTGCTGGAATGGGAGAATTTCACCTGGAAATTTTGGTAGAAAGACTGCACCGTGAATTTAAAGTTGAAACAAGAGTAGGCGTTCCTCATGTAGCCTATAGAGAGACATTAACCAGATCGGCAGCAGGAGAGGGGAAGTTTATTCGTCAGTCAGGAGGGAGAGGGCAGTATGGTCATGTACGGATAGAAATTGAACCATTGCCCAGAGGCAGCGGATTTGAATTTGCCAACAAACTTAAAGGAGAATCAATTCCCAGAGAATTTATCCCATCAATTGAAAGGGGAATACGTCAGGCAACGATAAAGGGTGTTTTATCAGGATATCCTGTTGTTGATATTAAAGTTGCTGTGGTTGATGGTTCTTATCATGAGGTAGATTCCTCTGATTTGGCATTTGAAATGGCAGCATCAATGGCTTTTCAGGAAGTAGCCTTGAAGGGAAGACCCGTTCTCATGGAGCCAATTATGGCTGTTGAAGTTAATGTTCCTAATGAATATGTAGGAGAGGTTTTAGGTGACCTCTCCTCCCGCCGAGGCAAGATCGAGGGAATAAAAGATAACAGACAGATAGGAATTATTAGTGCACTTGTTCCTCTTTCAGAAATGTTTGGTTATGCGATGATTTTAAGATCAATGACCAAGGGTCGGGGAAACTTTGTTATGGAATTTGAGCACTACCGAGAGGTTCCCGAGAAGACAAGAGAGGAGATTCTGGGAAAAACAGGAGGGTCCTAATCATGGCAAAGGAAAAATTTATACGAAATAAGCCAC
>CAZVBB010000026.1:0-10643 GCA_964625285.1 uncultured bacterium
ATTGTCCCATTATTTCAGCAAACGCAAGAAGGAGAACCGATTGCCAAATGAGAAATCCTGTTAACCTAACAGAAATTGATGCTCTTTCTTCTCTTAATCTTTCTAGGTCTTTGTCCATTTCTTCAACACCGTTAATCCTTTTTTAGAGGGCTTCGGGGTGGAATTGCGCTTTTCAAGGACTGCGGAGCCCCGTGAAGATAATTCACACTCACTTTATCTCCTTCCTGATACAGTAAAATGTCTGCGTATTTTGCTTAACGGTTGCGGTGTATGCGAAGTTGCCCACGGAGTGGGCAATTTGGGTGAGTCCGTAGGGCGAACCTTTTATGCTGTGTTAAGCGAAATCCAGCAAAGTATTGTTCAGTATTTTCATTTTTCTTTCCCCGAATTCTTCAATTCTTTAATCAACGACCTGATTTTTCTAATCATAGCCTTGTTACCAATTGAGATAAAGATGGCAAGGGATTTTCTGTACATCTCCTCTGCAGCCTTGAGGTCTCCACGAGTCATATAGAGATTGCCCAAGTTGCCGTAGGCACTTGCCATGCCTTCCTTTCGCCCCAGTTCTTTATTGATGGCAAGGGATTTTCTGTACATCTCCTCTGCAGCCCTAAGGTCTCCGCGAGTCATATATAATATGCCCAAGTTGCCGTACTGATCTGCCATACCTTCCTTTCGCCCCAGTTCTTCTTCAATGGCAAGGGATTTTTTGTACATCTCCTCTGCAGCCCTAAGGTCTCCGCGAGTCATATAGAAATTGCCCAAGTTGCCGTACTGATCTGCCATACCTTCCTTTCGCCCCAGTTCTTTATTGATGGCAAGGGATTTTTTGTGCATCTCCTCCGCAGCTTTAAGGTCTCCACGAGTCATATATAATATGCCCAAGTTGCCGTAGGCGCTTGCCATGCCTTCCTTTCGCCCCAGTTCTTTATTGATGGCAAGGGATTTTCTGTACATCTCCTCCGCAGCTTTAAGGTCTCCACGAGTCATATATAATATGCCCAAGTTACCGTAGGCACTTGCCATGCCTTCCTTTCGCCCCAGTTCTTCTTCAATGGCAAGGGATTTTCTGTACATCTCCTCTGCAGCCCTAAGGTCTCCACGAGTCATATAGAGATTGCCCAAGTTGCCGTAGGCGGTTGCTTGGAGTATTTTTTCATCGATTGCCTTACCTATTTGTACTATTTGAGTAAATTTCTCTTTTGCTTTAGCCAACATTCCGATTCTCATCAAAAACAAACCATAATCATTAATTATACTGGGAGCGAGTGAACCAGCGGCTGCCTTAGCAAAATACTCCTCAGCTTTAGCTATCTCTCCCGAATCTGCTTTTTGCTTTGCCTCTTCTGCCAATATATATGCCATCTCAACTTGCTCGGTTCTGACTTCTTTAAGTTCGCTTTCTAAACGTTTGACTCTTTCCTCATATTCCCCGATTTTTTCTGGTGGAGGAGTGTCAAAAGGTTGACCATCAAGCCATCGACAGAGATGCTCTCTAAATAGTTGCACCCATTCATCCACGTCTTCGTAAGCTCGATATAGAAATTTCTTTTCCGTTTCTATTTTATTTCTAAAATCTAGTACCTGTCTTAATTGTTTACCTGGATCTGCAAGCATATCATCAGGAATAGCACGAAAGTAAAGCCAGATTTCTGGTTTACCATTTGTCTTCTCATTCAGGGATTTTGCAAGTTCATACTCCTCCTCAAAACCAGATGTGTACTTTCCCGTAGAAGTACCCCAACGCTTCCAGAGGAGCATAGTAATGAGATCGCATCTTTCTATATCTTTGTTAATCAATTCTTGAGGGCGTCCTCTCCCTGGCAAAGTATCTTTCCATCCTACTGGTTCTAATTGTATCTCCTTTGAATTGGCTTTTATTTTGTTTACTTCATCAATAATGTTAGGGAACCGAGTTCGCTCAGCGATAAGATCAGCAGGTGAAGCTATAAAAACCCTGATCACCTTACGATACGTTACCATCATGACATCCTCGTTAATATTGCTGGATTTCGCCTAACGTTCTCAACATAAAAGAAGTTTTTGCGAAGCAAAAATTTGGGTGAGTGCGATAAGGCACGAACCTTTTATGCTGTGTTATATGAAGTGGCAGTTTCATTTATTTCAAGATTCAACCAACCTATTTGTTCTAAGAAACTCCTCTGGAGTATTAAACGCTGTTAGGAATAAGGGTGTCCCTGCAAAAGACAACGGAGAAACCGGCCCAATAGTCATAAAAGAGTATTGTCGGGAAGCTATATCAAAAGCGCTGTGGGGATCACGAAATGAACGGTAAAGTTTTAAAGCATTAGTATCTCCCCCAGCAATTTCTATGAGAGAATCATATTCAGCACCCATAGCCAGCCCAAAACCAAAAAAGTAAATTCTAATTTGATTAACAATATCTCGATGAAGATTTAACGGGCTTTGACTTATAAACATCCAACCAAGTCCATATTTTCTTGTAGTTAATGCGGCATCAGCAAGGTTCTTTCTTATCCGATTTACTTCTTCATCTTCCGTTCTTTCCCTTGAAGCCAATCTCCGTGCTTCATCAATTAGGACTAATGTATTAAGACTTTCGTTTCTATCAAGAAAGTTCTGTTCTGCCTGTAAAACAATACCATCAAGTAAGCTGTTTATAACTAATGCTTGTATTCTATCATTCCAATATAACCCTTGAGCGCTTTCTCTAGATAAATCAACTACTACAATGGGGCGTATTTGATTTCTGCCAAAAACTTCTCTTAAGAGCTGATTTGATGTTATCGCACCACGACGATCTGACTGGAATAAACGCGCAATAGGAAGCCAATAATTTGTGTAGTGAGCATCTCTATCTGTGCCTCGGATCATTTGTAGTAATTCTCCTCTTCGCGCGCCTCCCGAATAGATTTGAGTAAGAGGTCTATCTTCTTGCAAAATGTTCCATACACTTGCAAAAGATTCAGGAGTATGTAACTGATAAAGTCTAACTTGCCTATCTTGTAAGGTTTCGCTTAATACCTTAGCTGCTAAAGTTCTTTTATCTGAGGTATGAATGCCAAGTCTTTCAAAGAATCCTGAACCAGCCAAAATCTCCTCAAAGACATTCCACCTATTTAAAACCAATTCTCGTACGCCCAAAATTCGCAAAGGTTTGTTAAGTCTTCTTAAAACATCGGGGATCGGTAATTGGAAGCCCCCCGGTATCGGTTGATCTCTCATGTTCTTTGAAAACTCACCCTGAGGGTCTATCACAAATATAGCCATATCTGAATATCTCGCATAGGCTAAAAGTGTCATCTTTGCCAAAACTGATTTACCAGAACCAGTTTTACCGAAGATTCCGAGGTGATATGCCTCACCGGCTCCATGCGGTCCTGTCCCAAAGTGCTTAAACCAGAGAGGCAATTTGGGTGTTGAACCATAGACATAACCCAAATAAAATATTTCATCTCTGTATCGTTCTAACAATCTATCTAATATTTGATCAGTTGCTAAATGAATATATGTGCCAGTAGCTGGAACAGTCCCCAAAATACTCGGTTCAAATCTATTGCCATCATCACTAAATACTGCACTTACCGTCATATCCCCAAGGTGAGTATCCTGCTGTCCACTTACAGGGTTAACCTGACCTCTTTGTCGTGCAAGAGAGCGCATTGTTGGGTCTTCAAGCCAGATATTCTTAAGTTGAACTTCTGTTATTTGTTCTAATGCGTAATGAGGCTTGCCATCTTGAGAAAACTTAAAAAGTGCGAGCTCACCGACCAATTTCTTCTTGACAGCGGTACCAAGAATATCCAAAGATAGCTCACTTGTTGACGAGGGAGAGCCTATAGCCCCAATCTTTTCGGAAAAACTGATCAATTGCTCAATATTTGTTCTTTCATCACTCATATTTACCTCCCGCTTTCAGTTCTATAACCATGCATACTAAAAAATATTTCTCCTATATCTCCTTGATGTAATTCTGCCATTCGACGGGTAGCTGTTTGCCTAAATGCAGGAATAGCACTCCCAAGATGCTTTACCATACGGTCTGCTATATATAGAGGATAAGGTTCAAGAATACCAGGTGAACCACATTGATATTTTAGACCTTGAAGTAATATTGCTATCCGAGAATTGTTTGTAGCAATGGAAGACGCCATCTCAATCCTAAGGGCAGGAGTCCAATTATGTGGTTTGTAATGTATAACGTATAGTCTATTTATACCTGAGAGCATCTTATCTCTTAATGTTTCGAGTTCCTTATTACTGTGAGGTAATCTTAAATGCCACGGTTGCTGGGGTTGATCCAATGGAACTGATGCGGTGAATTCTCCTGGGGACAAAATAGTTGTCAGAATTGCTCTATCATCATAATGTGACGGCCAATTAAGTTTTTTGCCTAACTCTCTTCTCGTGGTATATTTTGGCATACTTACCCATAATTTATCGGTTCTGGAAGATTCTAAAATGGTTTTGTATGAATCAAGAAAGTTCTTAAATTTTTCCATAAGGCTCTTACCAATTATTGTTTCGTCTGGTCCTAATACCTTGTTTATCGCTTGGTTCATATATATTAGAGGTGTTGTAAGAGAACCATCTAAGAAAACTATATCGTGGGGTGCCCTTGCTGCAAGTTCAAGCTCCATTTCCATCATTAATCCTCTAATAACTGTGCCTGTATCTGGGTCATGCTTTTCTGGTTGAATAAATACTCTGTGATGAGGTTTCTCCCAATGTCTTTTTTCTGACGGAGGAGTTAACCCTTCAATTGCAACTGCGGCGCAGGCGGCAAAGTCAGTTGCTAAAAGTTTCTCCACTGCATAAGAACCATCTACTCCGCAAGTCGTTGGTATCCCCGGGTATCCCACCTCAGTATCTTGTTTCAATATATTTTGCTCTTGTAACTGTTTCCGCATCTTAGCCCTATTATTCTGAATTTCCTTAAAAGAATCATAAAGCCTATCGCCAACCCCTTCACTTTTAGAAAGCATTTCTTCTACCAGGGCTTCTGGTAGTTCTGCAAAAGGAGTTTGTTCACCTTTTTCCATATTTCATCCATTAATAATTTTCAATTGCCCTACAGTATCCAAAATATTTTTGATTTCTTTGAGACAACCAAAGTTAATTTTCCAAGTTGCTTTACAACCCTCTGAATATTGCCTTGGATTGTATTCTTTAGGAGTTGCAAGGTAGACGGATACATCGGGTCTTACATAACAAAAAATGGCTACCCCTAAAGTCTGCATTTTTGATCCCAATGCTGAAATATTTATATGCATATCTAAATTCTTAGTATTATAAATTTGGTCTAAAATCTTTAGGGTTTCTTTATAATTAAAAGTACATACTTCATAGGCAGGAAATTCTTCTGATATATTGTTAATTTTTCGCATCATCTCTTTACGTTTTCTTTTATTCTCTTCATCCATGTGTGGGTCGCCAATTATCCATATAATTCTTTTTTCAGGTCTTGTCAAAAGTGCTTCGTCAATATCTGTGATAATAGATTTTGTTCTCTCAGGTTTGAAAGTAAGAAAGGCAACAATAAGATTTGGGTTTTCTTTTTTAGCACCGGGATGCTCAGGACTTGGGATAACCTTTCCAACACCTCGTGCAATACCAAAATGTTCTTCAGTTGTCCACTTTTTTAGTTCTTTTTCAAATTCCTCAAAAGTAGGATGATAAATCGCAGCCTCAGAATACAAGATTTGCAAGTTAATATCAAATTCAAGTAAAATCTTTATCGCTGAAACTAATAACTTTGAGGAACAAACACTAATATCAAATATTACTTTAGGTTTCTGCTGAGCCTTAACTATCTGTTGTAATAACCCTCTTAAATTTTTTGTAAAGTATTCCTCATCGCATTGCAGAGAGCTCCAAGAATCTACAAACCTCTGAAAGATGTCTATTAATCTCGGTTTATTAACCGCATTATCTTCTATATTAGTAGAATATTCAAAATAAAAAGCTTGTTTGCATTTGAAGTTTTTGATCTTAGCAAGTTGTTCTGGAATAGTCAAACACCTATCTTCAAATCCTAAAGCACAAAAGAAAATATCTAATTCCTGTTGTGAAAACTCCTTCTCACAGTTTAAAGGAATTATTTCTGGTAATTCATGTAAAATATCTACAAACTCTATTTGTTTAACTCTTGCCATTAAACTTTCTCCTGTTTTGAATTAGAATATGAGAATAAATCTAGCTGCCGGGATGGTTCTTTTAGCCATTTTGTCTTAAATTCATATTCGCATTTCTCTTCAGGGTTGGTGAGAAAGTATTTCAAATCACTTGTTTTCCATTTAATGGCAGTTGACTTTATTAAGCTAGTTCTAAATGCTGGGCAATATATTCTTCGTAATTGCCAACGCCACGTTGGTCCTAATGTAGCACGTCCTCTGCCTGGTTCCATTTCAATAAAAATAGCTCGTCTAACAAGTTCCTTCATCAACTTTTGTTGTTCAGAATTCCAATCCTCCTCAGGTTTTCCTGGTATTTGATCAACTTCTATTCTTGTGGTTTCACATAGACGCTCATCTTTCATTACATAACCTTCAGTAAGAATTTTTCGGCAAAGAGTTCCGAAGGGTAATACTATTTTATACATTTCTTCTCCAAATGGTTGGTAACTTTTAATCCGTTCAAAGAAACCTCTTGATACACTCTCTATTGCAGTATGTTGGATATGCTTTGGCACAATGCTTTTAGTATCTTTAGAAACTTTTCCATCCTTAAAAATTTTGTAATACATCTCTAATAATGCTGAAATATCGCCCGAACAAATTTGAGCAATAGTATCTAAACCGTGATATTGATCATATTGTTTTTTTTGGTTTTTCAATGCTTTTCCAAGCGTTCCTCCAGGGTATTCAGATCGACCAATAATATCTTTTGATTTACCTGTATAGCCAGCTAAAGTAAGTCTATGATCCAACAAGTCTTTTGCAAAATTGATAAGCTCTTGTATTGAACCCTTGTCGCTGAGGCCAATATAAATTTGTCCACAATCTATTTCTCTGAATTCTCGTGTACTATCAGCGGTTGATGATGATTCAACACGAGGCTCAAAGATACGTTCGGCACCATATTTTTCAGCAGAAAGTTTGGAAATATAAGTAGGTTGTCTATCCCAGACGATAGGATTAAGAATTAATTGAATTGGTTCCGAGATACGATGAACTGAAAAATCATCAAGCAAAAAAGTTATTGTTCTATCCTTAAAATACTTTATTTCATTTTTTAGAAACTTAGTCAAATCTGCAAGAAAAGATGTGGGCGTAGTAAATTCAAGATTGTATCCTCTTAAAAATTTTTCATAACAAGAATTCATCTGAAATTCTATAATATCAAGGAGATGTTCCAAATAAGTCACGCCTTGCAAACGAAGGGTTTCTTCTCTTTTGATGTCTAACTTATTCATTAAAAAGTCGTGTATTTCTTTTTCTTGTACTTCTCCAAAACCAAATGTAGTTGTTCTATCTTCTCTTTGAGAAATATAGAATAATGTAGTAATAATTTCACGAGATAGTAAAAGATTAAAATAGTGTATTATTTCCTTTTGAAATTTTTTTGCTACAGGTTCAGAAGTTATCCCACCAAAACGATTTCTGAAATCTGCACTACAAGAAATATAGAAACCTGCAATTCGAGAATTTATTATATCCTCAGGAGACTTAAAAAGAAGAGCTTTAAGGCTCAACCTTCTAAAAAGTGTAGATTTGCCACAGCCTCTCGGACCTGTTAATAGTAGTGGGTTCGGACTCATGACCTCCTTGACCCAAGGGCAGGATTCAGCAAAGAGATGGATAAGTAATCTGTCGCTGGCAATATGCTCGGCAGAAATATAATCAAAGGGATCTTCAAGTTTTAATTCGATTTCTTTTTCCGGATGCAATGCTCTTATATATGCGTGTTCAAATTGTTCCTTTATTTTAGAAGGTTCAAAAAGGGCAATTTGCTTATCCTCTTCCAATATTGAGTTAAGTAAAGGCATCATTTCCTTACGAAATCTCTTTTGTATTAAACAAAATGGTTTTCGTTGATTATCTGAATTAAAAAGCATAGCATTACATAAAACTATAAGATGCTCTGTAAATCTTCCATGGTCATCTCTTGGCTTAGTTAGAGGTGAATCATAAGGTTTTAAAGAACCCATATCAATTATTTTTACTGTGTGCTCTTTTGAAAGTATCCCTTCCTTTGGGTTTGCAATCATTACATTCCCGAAATGTAAATCGTCATGTCTAAGGTTCAATGTTTTTAAGATATTGAGTATATTACACATCTCTTTTACATAGTTAACTATAAATGAAGGTGTAATTTCATTTTTCTGAATGAATTCCTCAAGTGTTTGTCCCTTTATCCATTCTTCAATAAAACATACAAATTTCTTTTTTCTTTCCTCATTAGATAATTGTAGTTCAATGAGTTCAGCATCGTAAAAGTGAGCAAACTGTGGATAGCCTCTCAACTTAGCACATCTACTTGCTTCTTCAAGAAATGAGCGCTCCATGTAATCTTCATAGGTGGCAAATTTAATAGCTACAGGTTCACTATATTCATCTACTCCCTTCCAAACCACAGATTTAAAGCCTTTGGAAGATACAAATTCCTTTGGGTAATATTTGCGTCCTCGTAATTCTATTTCAGAAGGTATTATTTCTTGAGAAGATAATAAATTTTTAGTCTCTTCACCCATTATAATCTTTTTTTCTTGAGCCATTATCTATCCTCCAATTGTTCCAACATTTCATCTACGTCTTTAAAAAAATCACTGCTTCTAAAATCTTTCCATTCAGGCATTCTTTCTGCTCTTGGCATTGCCAATCTTTCTTTCCAGTAATCTACCAATTTATTAAAAGGGCGGTCAATCAAAATAGGTTTTTCGCCGTCTCGGATAACTTCTCTTAAATTCTTAACAAGAGGAAACAAGTAGAACTCTCTTTTAATACCGTGATATTCAAATGAAGGCAATTCTAAATGGTGAAGACCAAGGCTGATAAGTCTCAGCTTTCTTGAAGGGCCATGACCATATCCACGAGCTACATTAAGACCTTTTTTAAACAAAAATTCAAGGATTTCTTCATACAATTCTTCTGGAATATGAAACGAGCCTGATCCCTGGGTATAACCTAAACATTCAGCTACCATATCACCATTGTATTTTAAGCGGTTATATAAACTGCTTCTCCCAAAGGCACTTGTTGTTGTAATAAATAAGAGATATGGCTTTAGCTTTCTCTTTTTAATAATTGATATATAATTTTTATATTTCTTCCTGTATGCTTCTCTTATCTCATTGGAAGTCAAAGATAAAGCAACCATTTTCCCACCTAATAAACCATTGTAAGGAGGTAAGGCTCCGACTCGCTGAGCGTTCATTGACTTATTAACCCATATATCTAACTCGTCCTTTGGTATACCAAGTGCGTCATCACGAACAGACATCTTCAACACAGGACTTTGCAAGCAAATTAGTCCAAAAGGTGCATTATGTGTTATATCCCACAATAAAAACCTCATCTGCCGACCGTAAGATCGTTGATATGGGATACTCCACCAGATTAAGTTCCACCATCTAAATAAAATTTCTTCAAAAGAACCTGATTGAACCTCTCTTAATTCTAAAGAAATTTTCTCAGGAATAATTTCATTGCCATCTCTACAATAGTCTCTTACTTTATTAGTTGAACCTATTAGAAAATTTTTATGCAAAGATACTTGCTCAAACTTTGCCTTCTGTTGTATCCCACGGTATATCGTTTTACTGTGCCCTGTTGGTCTCACATGAGGATTTATTTCAAACCCTTGTTCCTCTAAAACCTTTATGATTTGTTTTCTCAGTCTTTCTTCTTCGCTCATATTACTTTTCTTTTTATTTCCCATTTAGACAAAACCGCCATTTCATATAACTGTTTATATCCGAATTACTTCATTTCCGCCAAAAAAGTACAGGCGGACAAGCAGGTACGACTTTAAAGAGGGTCTTAATCTCTCCGGATTCTTATTTCTTTTTCTGTATTGTGTTCCATAACAAATTATGATCTGTTTTGGACTCCCTAATCTAAAAGGGTTCTCACCATAATCACCAAATTTTCTCTCAATTGTGAATCCATTATATTTGAGCAGAGCATCAATTTCTTGAGGATAGAAAATCCGCATATTAAGTTCATTTACTTTCTCTTCGCCGTCGCCAATCTTGTAGTATAATTTTATTCTGTTAATCTGGGCAGCATTGTCATAAGTACAACTTTCTGTAATCTCAACCATCCCTTTACCATTGGGGTCGTGATATGTGGCGTGAGGATATCGCCTGGTTGGATCTCTTGTCAGGATATCCAGACGAGGGTTGAATATATCAATAATAAATCGCCCTTTTGGTTTTAAATATTTTTGGACACACAACAGGCAGGACTCAATATCATCTAAATTGTAAAGATGACTCATCGAATTGAACGGAAAGATGATAAGTCCGAATTGTTTGCTTAAATCAAAATCACGGCAATCCGCATGAATCCATTCCACCTCAACTTCTTCAACTAAAGATTTTCTCCGTGCCTCAGCTAACATAAACTCGGATAAATCTAAGCCTTTTACGCTGAACCCATCCTTAGCAGAGGGATAGTAATTCTTCCCGTTCCACAAGCTAATTCAAGAATAGGTCCACC
>CAZVBB010000027.1:0-10494 GCA_964625285.1 uncultured bacterium
TAGCTCCGGAATTTCGCGAACGGATAATTAAGCGGATGGCATTGCGTCGGGCAGGCAACCCACAGGAGTTAAGTAATGTGATTGTCTTTCTCGCTTCAGAAGGGTCGAGCTATATCACCGGTGAAACCATTGAAGTAAGCGGCGGGGCAAATCTATTTACCTTTTGAAGCGTTAGGAAGGTTTACAGGGAAGCAAGTGAGAAAAGGGTTCGGAAGTTCAAAGGTTCAAGGGTTTAGAACCCAGAACGGTGAACGGTGAACCAGGACTGGTGCTCTGGTGACTGGTGCGCTGGTGCACTGAAGACTTTATTGGGTAACAGTCCGCCGAGGCGGATAACCTGAAAGAGAGTATAAAATTATGAAGGTTAAGAAAACCACAAAGGAAATTCTAAAGAATAAGATGTCATCTGGAGAACACCTACCTTTATATAATCCGAAAGCCTTGAAAAAGATACAGAAAGAGTTTGACAGATGGAAGAATACAGTGGTTGGAGAGCAGGACAGAAAGAATTGGGAGGTTACCCCGCACACAATTATAGGCTCTGGGCTTTCCCGGGAACTACTTTACACTCCGCTCAGCAACCCTGAATTTGATTATATGAAAGACATAGGTTTCTCAGGGGAGGAGCCTTTTGTCAGGGGTATACATGCTAATATGTATCGAGGAAGGACATGGACCGGGCGTCAGTTGTCCAGTGCCGGCTCTCCTGAATACATCAATAAAAGATTAAAGATGCTCCTGGAGCATGGTGCTACCGGAACTAACCTGGCTCTTGACCTGGCTACCGTTCAGATGTTTGACTCAGATGAGCCTGAGGCAAAAGGTCAGGTAGGAACGGTAGGAGTACCTATTGACTGTGTTTATGATATGGAAATAATCTATAAAGATATTCCCATAGATAAGATAAGTTCTTCCATAGTTACTCATTATCCCAGATGTACAGCTATACTCTTCCCGATGTTTTTGGTAATGGCTGAGCGCAGAGGCATTCCCTGGGATAAGTTACCAGGCAGTGTGCAAAATGATTTTATAATGGAAGAACTGGTTCGCAGCGCCTCAGAATACATCCCACCCAAGGATGCTTTTAGAGTACAGTGCGATAATATAGAGTTCATCAGGAAGAATGTCCCTCTATGGAATTACATAACCTTAAATGGCTACAATTTACGGGAGTGGGGGGCTTCTGGTGTAACTGAGATGGCAGTAGCTGTATCTAATGCTATTTCCATCCTCAATGAGATGACTAAAAGAGATCACGATGTCGACTGGGTAGCACCAAGATTAGCTTTCTTTTGGTCCCCGGCTAATGACTTCTTTGAAGAGGTTGCCAGGTTACGGGCGGTGAGGCGATTGTGGTATCGGATAATGAAATATAGGTTTAATGCCAAAAACCCTCGCTCTTGGTGGATGAGGTGTCATGTTCAGACTTCAGGTGTCTCTCTGACCAGGGAAGAGCCTATGAACAATGTTATAAGAGCTGCTTATCATGCTTTAGCAGCAGCATTAGGTGGTGCTCAATCCTTGCATGTGGATTCCTATGATGAAGCCTACTCAGTCCCTTCTGAAGAGGCTTCAATACTATCACTGCGAACCCAGCAGATTCTTGAAGTGGAGACGCAGGTTACCCAGGTAGTAGATCCACTGGGCGGTTCCTTCTATGTAGAAGCACTAACTAACCAGATAGAGAAAAGAATTCTTAACGAAGTAGATGAGATTGAGAGAATGGGTGGTATAGTTGAAGTAGTAGCCAATGGTTGGCTGCATAGAAAGGTGACCGAACATATCCAGCGGGAGCAGAAAATGATTGCCAATGGCGATATAAAAGTAGTTGGTCGTAACTACTTTAGAGCCCCCGACCTTAAGGCACCTGATGTCTGGGTTCACGAATATGACGATAATTTAGGTAAAGCAATGCGGGATAAACTAACCAGGCTCAGGCAGCGCCGAGATAAGGCAAGAGCAAACAATTCTCTCAATGCACTTAAAGAGGCGTGTAAGCGAGGTGACAATGTTATGACCTATACCCTTGAATGCGCCAGGGCTGATTGCACCAAAGGAGAAATGCGCCGGGCATTTGTGGAAGCATTTGGACTGTGGAAACCATCTGTTCTTGTGTAAATTAGGGCGTCACAAAAGTGCCGCCCTTGAAATATCTGTGTAATCTGACCCGAAGGGTCATTCCGAGCCCTTCACTTCGTGTCATTTTGACACTGAGCGATAGCGAACGTGGAAGAATCTCGCTCAGGGTAAACTCCGCGAGGAATCTCAATAAGATTGCTTCGCTCACTTCGTTCGCTCACAACAGCGTCTGTGTAATCACAGGCTGAAACGTGTTTTGTGACAGCCTGTATGTAAATAAAAAGTAGGAAAAATGGCAAGAGTGCTTCAAAATAGGCTAACTAAACTTCTGGGTATCCAATATCCGATAATCCAGGGTGGGATGCAATGGCTCTCTCGAGCTGAGTTGGTGGGCGCTGTGTCAAACGCCGGGGGCCTTGGTATTTTGAGTGCGCTCACTTTTCGAGCTCCAGCAGAGCTTGCTGTTGAAATCAGGAAAACGAAAGATATCACTGACAAGCCATTTGGTGTAAATTTAACTCTTGCACCCACTCTTCGCCCCGTAAGCTATGAAGCATATATTGATGTAATGATTAAAGAGGGGGTAAAAATTGTGGAGACAGCGGCCAGATCCCCCGAACCCTATATGGCTCAGTTTAAATCAGCAGGCATGAAAGTGATACATAAGTGTGTCGCTGTTCGCTTTGCTCGAACAGCAGAACGAATAGGTTGTGATGTTGTCAGTATAGATGGTTTTGAATGTGCCGGAATGCCTGGAGAAGAGGATGTCACTTCACTTATCCTTATTCCATTGACTGTTGATGCTGTAAAGATTCCTGTTGTTGCCTCCGGCGGATTTGGCGATGGGAGAGGTCTTGTAGCTGCGCTGGCATTAGGAGCGCAAGGGATAAATATGGGCACCAGATTTATGGCAACTGTGGAGGCACCTCTTCATTCAAAAGTAAAGGAGTGGCTAATCCGGGCTTCGGAACGTGATACTATGTTTGTAATGAGGTCCTTACGCAACACTGAGCGAGTATTGAGGAACGCAATAGCAGAAGAAGTTGTTGAGATGGAAAAACGAGGTGCCGCGCTGGAAGAACTTGCTCCCTTGCTCAGTGGGGAAAAGGGAAAAGCACTATTAGAGGGGAAAGCGCTAAAGACTGGAGACCTTGACCAAGCGCTCCTTGCTTGTGGGCAAGTTATAGGACTAATTCATGATACACCCAGTGTGAAAGAGGTTATAGATAGAATAGTTAATGAAGCACAGAACATCATCAAGGGCTTTCAGTGATAGTTCACAAAGAGGAGCACCAGAGCACCAGTCACCAGAAGCTCTAAATCCGAATATCGAAATCCGAAACAAATCCGAAATTCTAAATCCAAATGACCGAAACAATACTTGTTTTGAACATTTGAATTTTGGTCATTTGAATTTGTTTCGTGCTTCGTATTTTGTGCTTCGTGTTTTCTAATTACATTCTGACTTCTGAATTCTGGCTACTGGCTCCTGAATGATTATCTTAAATGATGTAGAGGTCTCTGAAAAAATACCCAGAGACCTCTGATTACGCCGATTACAGGAAGATTACACCGATTGTCTCAACAATAAAAAATCTGTGTAATCCTTTTGAAATCTGCTTGCCCCGTTAGATATGAAATTATCTAACGGGGTGAATAATCAGAGATTTCTGAATTTCTCAGAAATCTCATGTAGTACTTTTAACATTGTCTCCCCAGCCTTTGCCCTAATCAGGATAGAAACTTGTTCGTCCATAGGGGTGGGGCTGAGGTTGATAATAACCAGTTTAGCTCCTGAATTAACGGCATAGATAGGCATATAGGCGGCGGGGTAAACAATCAGGGTCGAGCCAATCACGATAAATAGGTCGCAGTTACGTGAGCGGACAGTTGCTTCTCTTAATACCTTCTCCGGTAGCGGTTCACCAAAAAAAACAGCATCCGGTTTTAAGATACCATAGCAAGCCTCACAATCTGGAATTTCTTCGCCTTCATCCAGCCTAATCTTAATCTGTTCAAAAGGATAGCGCCGTCCACAACTCAGGCATACTACCCACTGCATATTGCCGTGGAGTTCAAATACCTTGTCATCAGGAACCCCTGCTTTTTGGTGGAGATTGTCTATATTTTGGGTAATAACACAATCCAGCTTGCCCAATCTATCTAACTCGGCGATGGCATAGTGAGCGGGGTTAGGCTTAGCCTCAGTGATTAGCAGCCCTTCCCCAAGCATCTGCCACTGCTTTCTCCTGGTTTCAGGGTTGCTAATGAACTTTTGATAGGTGAAGTCATCCGGGTCAAATCTCTCCCAGATACCACCAGGGCTGCGAAAATCAGGAATCCCGGATTCGGTGCTAACCCCGGCGCCGGTGAAGACTATTATCCTTTTGGCACTTAAGATTAGGTCAGCTACCCTCTGGGCAAGCGTGTCTAAGTTCTGATTCATCATTTTATCCCTATATTTCTCTTCTTTTCCACTTTAAAAGTGATATTGCAAGACCTGATCCCTTTATTTGTGTTTGAATGTTAGTCCTTTAGTCCATTCCACACGCCGTTGGTCGCTATTCCTTATTGGTAAAATTAAATCCTTTCAGCAAAATCAAATACAGGGACCTCTATAGTTTTCATGGGTTTAAATCTATCTCGTGCAAATCCCAATAGTTCATCAGTAACCTTGGGAGAATAAATCTTTTCTCCACATTTAGTGCAAACCTCAGCAGGAACATTTTCTACAAAGAGGTATTTATCATCCTCCCCATAAGCAAACGTTACCACTCTCTCTTCTACTTTACCTCCACAAAATACACATTTCATTACAAATCACCTCCTGATTTTACAGTTAACCCACTCTTCTGGATCTGGCTCATAAGTTGTAATGACCACAACTGTAGGTGGTATTGTCATCTGATTCTTCCATTACTCTTCCCCAACGCCAAATTGCAGATAACCATTCAAACGCATCTGAAGTCGCCGAAGGCGACTTGGATGAAGGTGCATAGCACCATAGCCAGATATACTCTGTTATACGCTGTCGGCGAAGGGAATTGTATCAATAAAGGTAATAAAGGGGGCTGACCCCTTTAATTATTAATTAGAAGCCAGGAATTAGGAGATTGAAAATTTTCATTTCCTCTATGATTTGTTTTCTCAACCTTTCTTGTTCGCTCATATTACTATTTTACTTTTCTTTTTATTTCCAATTTCGATAAAACCGCCATTTCATATAACGGGACTCGGGTAAAGCCCGAGTCCCGCGTGTTTGCGAAGTCCCGAAGGTATTTAGCGAAGCGTCGCAAACACGCTGTTAGATAAAACGCATTAAATACTTGCATTTTATTGATTACACAGATTTTTTAATACAGATTACACAGATTAAAATCCTCTGTAGTTATCGGTGTAATCTGGCCTTTTAATTCGTGTAATCACAATGAATATGCAAATACTTATTACGCTACATATAGATGAAGTTGTAACAATTCTTAAGTCAATCGAGATGCTCAGGGATGGACCAATGCGACATCTTCCAGAACTACTTGCTTGAAGACGTGTTTGTCCCCTAATCGTTTAATCGCATCGAGTATTTCAATGCCTGCCAAATGCCCATCAGCATCATAGTCCGCAGCTATTCCCTCAGCAAGATGCTTGGTCGTGACTGTTGTCTCACGGAAACGAATGTAAAGGGCATCTACTTCAGAATCATAGGTAATCTTCATAATAACCTTACCTCCTTTCAAAAATAATAGGTATATATGGTAATAACCACGATTTCTGTTTCTTCTTCGACAAAAATTGGACGCACCTGCTTTGTTGCGTATGTTTTCCCATTCCACTCCTTGCCAAAAGCAAAGTCTTTGTTACATTCAAGTCGTCCTAATTCAGCTAAAGACCAATCTTCTGAACGTATTGTTTCAATAATTTCTTCTTCTATGACTCCTCGAAAGGGCAATTGTAAACAGGCATGTCCAGAAAGCCGTATAGATTTTCTTTTTCTATTTTCATCAATCTTCATAATATTTTATCGCAATTTCATATAACGATTCAAGGGTTTGTGAAGTTTTGCGAATTTAAGTAAGATAACACGAAGATATTTTTTCTCATCTTCTATAAGATATACTACCCCTTCAAGGTTCTGTCAAGCATCAGTAAAGAGGATTCAAAAGGTCACAAGTCACCAGAGCACCAGTCGCAAGTCATCAGATGAAAGGGCATAGGGCATGGAGCATAGGGCGGAGGGTAGGAGTGAGAAAAGGAAAAGGAACGAAATTAGAACGATGATTGCACCTTTGGCGCAATTTCTCTCTGCCCTCTGCCCTTTGCCCTATGCTTCCTTACCTACAGTCTTCTTCCCCTCCGAGTATAAACTCCGCTATCCTTACCAGTGGCAAGAGAGCTATTCTTACCAGTCTCTTCGCCCATTCCCTGTCTGAGATGTACTCAGCCAGAGCAGGACTATGCCGGTAGTAAAGGGAAACGAACTTTTGCCCTAACTCGTTGGTCACCATATACTGGTCACGGAACCTCCTGAGCACCTCTACATCTTCGGCCATAGGTGTCCCATAGACAGCGGTAGCGATGAAACAACCAGGGGCAGGGGCAGGAGGTGGTACTGGTTGAACTGTAATTCCAAATGATACTCTCTTAATTATTGGTGTTGCCAATGGGTCTGCGGTGCTCAAATCCGCTTTCCACTTGAACTCGCTACCAATTCCTGTAACTGTGAGTGTCTGTCCATTCGTTATTCTCTCCCATGTTGTACCATTATCAACGGAAACATGATATATTAGAGTCGTGCCTACAGGTGTGGTATCAGTTATCGTAGCTGTGATGCTGACTATTTGTCTTGCTGTCGTGCTAGTGATGGAGGTGAGGGTGCCTGTGCCTGTCGAGTTGAAGACTGTAAAAATGCCATCAAGATTTCCATTTATCAGATACAATATCCCGCCCATCTCAAAGACGGTTGGAGCAGAATAATCTCCAACACGGAAAAGTTCAGATACTATAGCCGAATAGGACATCCATCTTGCGCCTTCCTGCTTGAAGCCTATAAAAGTGCCAGCCGCTCTTCCAGATATCAGATACAATATCTCGCCTATCTCAAAGACAGTTGGAGTAGAATGCCTTCCAACACCACTCAGTCCATCTACTATCGCCGTGTTGGACACCCAGCTTGCGTCTTCCCGCCTGAAGCCTGTAAAAGTGCCATCCTCTTTTCCACTTATCAGATACCATGTCTCGTCCATCTTAAAGACGGTTGGAGTAGAAAACTCTCCAACATCACCCAGTCCATCTACTATCGCCGTGTTGGACACCCAGCTTGCGCCTTCCCGCTTGAAGCCTATAAAAGTGCCAAACCTATCTCCGCTTATCAAATACCATATCCCGCCCATCTCAAAGACGGTTGGAGTAGAGTACAATCCAACACCACCCAGTCCATCTACTATCGCCGGATAGGACTCCCATCTTGCGCCTTCCCGCTTGAAGCCTGTAAAATCGCCAGCCGCTCTTCCAGATATCAGATACCATGTCCCGTTCATATTAAAGACGGTTGGAGTAGAAGACTCTCCAACACTAACAAGTCCAGATACTATAGGGTTGGACATCCATCCTATGTTTTTGAGTAGTTTCGCCTCTCCACCACCCACCACGATGTTCGTGCTTGATTCTATGCCTGTTGCATCGTGAAAGTCATCTGTTACGGTCACATCAAAAGCGGCAGCGCTCGGCATCACTGCCGGAAAGGATAAAATAACCACAGTCAGCGCTACAAATAGACTTAATAACTTCCTTTTCATTTTAACCTCCTCCTTAAATAAGAGCACCAGCGCACCAGTGCACCGTTTAAGGGTTCTGGGTTCTGGGTTTTAGGTTCTGGGTTTTGGGTTCTGAGTTCTGAACCTCTGAACCTCTTTCATTTACCCTCTGCTCTATGCCCTCTGCCCTATGCTTCCTTACCTACAGTCTTCCTCTCCCCCGACTACAAACTCCGCTATTCTCACCAGTGGCAAGAGAGTTATTCTCACAATTCTCTTTGCCCATTCCCTGTCTGAGATATACTCAGCCATAGCAGGACTGTGCCGGTAGTAAAGGGAAACGAACTTTTGCCCTAACTCGTTGGTCACCATATACTGGTCACGGAACCTCCTGAGCACCTCTACCTCTTCGGCCATAGGTGTCCCAAAGGCAGCGGTAGCGATGAAGCAGGCCCTATCAGGAGGAGTAGGTGGTGGTACTGTTACTGTTACAGCCGCCTCTCCAAAAACAGCTGGAAGAACACTCGTTGCCCTTACAGTAGCAGTTCCTGCTGCGGTTGCTGTAAAGAGACCACCTGCAGTTATTGTTCCAGAACCAGTACCGGGTATGACAGTCCAGGTTACCTTCTGGTCTGAGCCGGCTGGTAATACAGTAGCGGTAAATAGTTGTGTTGCCCCTATATTAAGGGTAGCTGTTGTAGGTGAAACAGTTATTGTGGTGGGGAGTGGGCCGAACTGGGCAAAGCGTGAGCGTGACTCACCTCCGATGGTGGTGAACCACCCACCAGCGTAAACGGTGTTGCCCGAGACCGCGAGGGCGAAAACGTTGCCTTTCGAGTTCGGATTCCAGGTTGTGGCGTTGCCAGTGGTAGTGTCTATAGCAGCGATACTGTTCCTTGTCTGCCCCCCGATACTGGTGAATGCCCCACCAGCGTAAACGGTGGTGCCCGAGACCGCGAGGGCGAAGACGGTGTTGTCCGCGTTCGGGTTCCAGGTGGTGATGAGGGCACCCGTAGTGATGTCAAAGGCGGCGAGGTGGTTTCTTTCAATTCCCCCGATGCTGGTGAATGCCCCACCAGCGTAAACGGTAGCGCCCGAGACCGCGAGGGCGAAGACGATGTTGTTCGCGCCCGGGTTCCAGGTGGTGATGACAGAGCCCGTAGCGTCTATAGCAGCGATACAGTGCCTTGTCTGCCCCCCGATGGTGGTGAACAACCCACCAGCGTAAACGGTGGTGCCCGAGACCGCGAGGGCGGAGACCCAGCTGTTCGCGTTCGGGTTCCAGTCGGTGAGGTCACCCGTAGTGATGTCAAAGGCGGCGAGGCGGTTTCTTTCAATTCCCCCGATGCTGGTGAATGCCCCACCTGCGTAAATGGTGTTGCCCGAGACCGCGAGGGCGAAGACTTCGCCGTTCGCGTTCGGGTTCCAGGTAAGGTCTAGGGTGCCGTCTGAGAGGATGCGGGCGATACGGTTCCTTGTCTGCCCTCCTATACTGGTTAATGCCCCACCAGCGTAAACAGTGTTGCCCGAGACTGCGAGGGCGAAAACTTCTCTGTTCACGTTCGGGTTCCATGTGGTGGCAAGGCCCGGCATAGCGCTGTCTATGGCGGCGATATTGTTCCTTGTCTCTCCCCCTATGTTGGTGAAATCTCCCCCTACGTAAACAGTGTTGCCCGAGACCGCGAGGGCGAAGACGGTGCCGAGCGAGTTCGGATTCCAGAGGGTGAGGTCACCCGTAGTGATGTCAAAGGCTGCGATACGGCTCCTTGTGTCTGCCCCCCGATGAAGTTGAACAACCCACCAGCGTAAATAGTGGTATCTGAGACCGCGAGGGCGAGGACGTCGCCGTTCGCGCCAGGGTTCCAGGTGAGGTCTACCGTGCCGTTTGAGAGGATGCGGGCGATACGGCTTCTTATCTGCCCCCCGATGCTGGTGAATGCCCCACCAACGTAAACAGTGGTGCCCGAGACAGCGAGGGCGCGGACGCTGCCGTTCGCATTCGGGTTCCAGGTGGGGTCTAAGGTGCCGTTTGAGAGGATGCGGGCGATGTGGTTACGGGCAACTCCACCAACGCGTGTGAAATCCCCGCCTATGTAGAAGCCGCCTGCACCGTCGGGGACCGAAGCTCGTATGATACCGTTCACCTTAGGGAAAGTAAGAGCAGGAATGCCTGTTGTGGCGTCTATCGGGACGCCGTGGCCTGTGCTGGGGCCAACCTGGGTGAATTCACCTCTATATAGGTGAGGCCGTTCGCGTTTACTATTGCTATGACTGTGTCATTGGTCACCCAGGTGTTCTCGGTAGGTATTGAGGAGAGCTCGGCGCTTGCCACCCCCGGCACTAACATAAGTCCGATATTTATCGCGAAAGTCAGAAGAACCGCGACCGGAAGAGTGGTAATCCTACTGCCACATGTTCCCCGCCTAATGATGTGAGTACCATTGGATAAAGTCATTAGCATCCTCCTTACAAATAAACCCAGTAGCTTCCTTTTCATTTTAACCTCCTCCTTAAATAAGAGCACCAGCGCACCAGTCACCAGTTACTTGATAAATTAAATATCAAAATAAGTTATCCCGCCCTCTGTAAGAGGGCTGGATACCTTCCATAGGGGCTCCGCCCCTCTGGCGTCCGCCTGAGGCGGACTGTCACCCCATGAGGGAAA
>CAZVBB010000028.1:0-10489 GCA_964625285.1 uncultured bacterium
ATAGCTTTTGGAGATCGTCAAGAGCAAAATGTTGCTGGAATGGGACAGTGGACATCGGACAGTGGAGAGTAAAAAAACATCAAGAAACAAGACCTGACCCCATGTTACATGTTACATGTTATGCGAAGAAAAGAAATAATTAAGCATGGTGTTCCCCAAACTATCCCTCGAACTACAGAATTATACAACTATACCATGAACTATCCTTTTTTGACTTGACATATCCTTTGGAAGTGGTATATTAGATACGCAATATTACCAGTGGAGGTAGTAATAATGGACTATGGGTATACCAAGAAAAACGGTATAGGTGGAATTTCTAGAAACAAAAGAGAGATTTTGGATTTTCTTAATAGAAAGTTTACGGGACCATTTCGGATAAGCGATGTTATGAAGCTGCTAAGTATTCCATATGGCAAAGCTACTCATCTTCTTGCCTATTGGGCAGCTACAGGATGGCTAACCAGAATTAAAAAGGGACTTTACAGTACTGTTCCTCTGGGGACTGAGAGCCCGAAGTTAAGAGTAGAGGATCCTTGGATTGTTGCGAATGAAGTTTTTCAACCCTGTTTTATAGGTGGTTGGAGTGCATGTGAGCATTGGGGTTTTACTGAACAGATTTTTGACAGCATAGTTGTCTTTACGTCGCAAAGAGTGAGGCAGAGTAAAGTTAAAATCCAGCAAACGACTTTTATTCTAAAGTTTGTTAGTCAAAAAAAATCCTTTGGAACTAAAACAATTTGGCGGCAACAGACAAAAATAAAAATCTCAGATCCTGCACGCACTATCGTAGATATATTAAATGCTCCTTATATTGGTGGCGGCATGAAACATGTTGCAATAATTGTGGCAAATTATTTTGAAAGTGAATCCCGAGACGACGATAGATTAATTGATTATATGAAACAAATGAAAAACAAGACTTTATATAAACGCTTAGGATATTTAATTGAGACCCTGGAATTGGATGCCGGCAATCTTCTAAAAGTGTGCGAAAAGAATATAAGCAAAGGTTACTCCGTTTTCGATCCTTCAATACTAAATAAAGGAAAGATTCTCAGGCGCTGGAACCTTAGAATTAATGTGCAAATAGATAAAAAGGATGTAACATTGTGATATCCCATAATGATATTAAAAATTTAGTTTCGGAATGGGGATTGCGCGAAGATATAATTGAGAAAGATTATGTAATAGGTTGGATTTTATGGGGAATAGGCTCAGATCCGGACTTAGGACAGAAATGGGCATTTAAAGGTGGGACGTCTCTTAAGAAGTGTTATATTGAAACATGGAGATTTTCTGAGGATTTAGATTTTACAGTCTTACCGGAAGGACCAGCTAAGCCTGAAGAAATAGAGCCACTTATTAAGAGAGTATTAGAGCGTGTGTATGAGGAGTCGGGTATTGATTTTTCTGTGAGTCCCATCCGGTTCAAGCATAATGCAGATTTTCTTTATACAGAAGGAAGTGTTTATTACCGTGGCCCTAGAAATGCACCGACGCCATCAAGAATCAAACTTGATATCAGTGGCTCTGAAAAAATAGCATGTCCGACAGTATTACGAAAAATATCTCATCCTTATAATGATTCATTACCCAAACCGGCCCATGTTCGGTGTTATGCCTTTCAGGAGGTGTTTGCTGAGAAATTACGGGCTATGGGTGAACGTGGTAGGCCTCGTGATTTATATGATATTGTTCTTTTGTTTCGCCGTAGGGACCTTCAGTTAGAACCTCGGCTTATCAAAGCTGCCCTAGAAAAAAAGTGCCAACTAAAAAATGTTCCTGTACCAAGCTTAAGCTCCATAGAGAATGCTTCTAACCGAGATGAGTTAACTGGTGAATGGGAGAATATGCTGGGCCATCAGTTGCAAGCTTTGCCTCCCTTTGAGCAGTTTTGGGAAGATCTGCCAAAGATATTTAGTTGGTTAGAAGGCCGTTATGCTCCTGAGAAAGTTGAAAAGATACCAGTCGGAAAAGATATTGAAAAACAGGAAGATTTTACATGGAGCCCACCACCCACAATTTGGAAATGGGGAGTAGGTGTTCCATTAGAGTCAATTCGCTTTGCCGCCGTTAACCACTTATGTGTAGAATTAGGATATGGAGGAGACATTCGGATTATAGAACCTTACTCTTTAAGGCGGACAAAAGATGGAAATTTGATACTGCATGCGATTAAAACAGCGACACAAGAATCTCGTAGTTACCGAGTGGATCGTATAGAAAGTGTAAAGGTAACTACAAAAACATTTCAGCCAAGATATGTAATTGAGTTTTCTGCATCGGGAGCAATTCGGGCACAGGATACTGAAAGAAAAAGTGACTTTTCTTCATACGGAAGTCTTAATCCCTTTTCTTCGAGAAAATCAACTCGTTCAAGAGCTCCAAAGCGTTCGACCGGTTTATTTGGAATGAAATATGTGTTTCAATGCGGAATGTGTATGAAGAAATTTACAAAATCAACTAATGATTCAAAATTGCGAGCACATAAGGATTCATTTGGTATACAATGCTCTAGCAGGCATGGATATCTTATCGGGTATAAATAAAGGAATTATAATGGCAAAGACGAAAGAGAGAAAGAAATTAAAGTATGGTAAAATTTACGCCAAATCGATAAAAATTTGACCGGAAGAAAATGGAATAAAATTTATTGAAAAAATAGAGAAGGTTACGGGAAGGAACTTAAAAAAGAAGAAAGCGGGATGCAGGAAGAAGGAGAAATAGGTATTGTGTCCCCCGATTTTACGCCCGCCAAGTAACTATCGTAAAAATAATATAACACTTGCTTCTGAAAATGCCTTGACATGAATGTAAGACTTATATACACTCTTTCTTATGGTAAGGAAAAAAAGGCACTTTGAGGCAGTTTTCCATATCATAAAGAAAGGTGAAAAATGGGGAATTTTGAAAAACACATAAATATTGCAAAAGAAAAGCTAAGAGTCACAAAAGAGTCTTTTGTAAAGAAGGACAATACCGTTGTTGGCGATCTTGCTACAAAGGTGGTTGAGCAGCTTATCGAGGCTGACATAGCAAGAAAAGGAGAGCATTTTGGAGACCACAAATCAAGGCATGGCTATTCGAACAAAGAGTACCCGCAGCATGTAAATGAAGCGATGAGAAAAATATGGTTTGCTTATGGCAATTTAGGCTATGATGGCGCAAATGGCGACAAGGCAAAGAGAGTGATGAAAAACCTTGGGATAATTGTTAAATTCTTTGAAGAAAGGTTCGGGGTGAGGATAGATGAACAGAATACTTAAGAAAATAGTGAAAGGGCTTTTGCCGATTGAAGATATAAGAGCAATCATTCTTTACGGAAGCTTCGCCCGCAAGGAAGTTACCTCAAGGTCAGACATAGACCTATTTATCCTTACTACAAAGAAAAAGACAGAAAAAGAAGTTGAAGTCAAAATAATCAAGATTGAATCAGAAATAAGAAGAAACATCCAGCCGACAATCAGGACATTAAAAGAGCTTGAAAAAACAGATTCGGGTTTGTTGCAAAACATTTTTCAGGAAGGCAAGGTCCTTTATTTAAAAGAGCCGACTGACATACCTTCGTCAATGCTGTTAGAGCAGAAGCCTCAACTTATTTACTCATTCCAGCTAAGCAATCTCAATCAGAATGAGAAGGCAAAATTCAACAATGAGTTTTATGGCAGGAAAAAAGAAAAATACAGTTATAAAGGATTTTTGCAGGAGATAAGCGGCCAGAAGCTATCTGCCGGTTGTGCAATGATTCCTTATGAGCGAAAAGAAAGAATAGAGAAATTCTTTAAGAAATTTAAAGTCAAGTTTGAGCAGTTAAAAGTGTGGAAATAGAAGATTAAACCTGAGTAACCCGGAAAGTTTTATTAAAAGCATGACCAATATTCAGTAAATTATTAAAGAAGAAAAATGAAGAAACCATAACCAAAAAGGTAATAATTAAGCATGGTGTCAACCGAACTGCGGTGTATACTTATCTTAGAATAGGAAGAATGTGATATGGAAGAACCGATGAAGAATGAAGCAACGCAATTTGCTTCGCAATTGCCAAAGTCCTCTGCTTCCCAAGACGATTTACGTGAGTCAACCATTGGCCTTTTTACGTATCTGAGAGAACTTGCAAAATTGCGTGGCACGGTTAATCGTGTTGTTGAGAATTATGAGAGCATCTTATGGTTTTTTGATATACCTAAAGAGAGAGAATGCTACACACCTGCGTGGGGTGATATCAGAGAGGGATACGAGGATATCTGGCTTGGAATCAAAAAACCTAGGTTCTCGTCGCCTCCGGCTGTGCCAGTTGATGTGAGACCATGGATCGATGAGAATCAGCTCAATAATCCTACCTCGGAACCAGAGATTAAAGAGCGCATCCCTGTCTCAGACCACTTATCCTTACGAGGCGACAAAATTGAAAAATCGACGACCGAATTTAAAGCTGAACAGGAATATGTAGAACTCTACGACAACATATCGATCTTAGAGCTTTGGGAGAAATATTTGAATGAGAAATGGAAACCGTGGGCGGACGAGCAACTGCGGTTGAAGAAAGTCCAAGATGTATATGCAAAACTGCATGCGATGTACCAGTACCAAAAAACTGAGGAAGAAACTTATGAACTAGTCTTGGGTTTAGGGTTGCTAACTTGGAATACACCTTCAGGCCAGTTTGTCAAAAGACCACTCATAGTAGCACAGGCAACAATAGAACTTGACACGCAGAAAGGCACATTCTCTGTTAAACAGGGAGCAGAAGGCGCAAAGCCAGTTCTTGAGGACGAAATGCTCGAGCTTGAAGAACGATGTTCACCGGAACTACGGAAGCGCATTGAAGAAGAACTAATAAACATCGGAGACGAAATTTGGCAGGATGGTAACATAGAAAGTCTGCTTAAAGAATGGGTCAATTCAGTATCGGCAGATGGAGTTTACAACAAAGAACTTGCCCCTCTAAACAAACTTTCTTCGGCGCCTTGTGTAACTTATGCCCCAATCTTGATTCTTCGTAAGCGTGACATTCGCGGTTGGGTAACCAGTTTTAACGCAGTGATTCAAGAAGTAGAGAAAGGAGTTATGATACCTTTTGCAGTACAGCGAGTCATTAAAATATTAGATGATTATGCAGATGATGCAGACAACCGTACTCCGGGAACATGCGACTCTGCGGAAATCCTTTTCCCAAAGCCCACTAATGCCGAGCAGAAAAAAATCATAGAATACCTAGCAAAAAGGAAGGGAATTGTTGTTCAGGGCCCTCCCGGAACGGGAAAAAGCCACACCATCGCTAATTTGATATCTCATCTCTTGGCTGCAGGGGAAAGAGTGCTGGTGACAAGTGAGACACCCAGAGCACTGAACGTACTTAGGGAAATGATACCCGATGACATATCTGCACTATGCGTATGTTTGTTGGGGCGGGACAGAGATTCACTCGAGAGCCTGGAAAATTCAGTGCGTGGAATCAGTGAGCACAAGATAGAATGGGAAAACGACCCGGATGCGAAGGACTATGACATAAACGGCCTATCAGAGGAACTGGAGCAGGCGCACAGGGAAAAAGCTGAGCTTACGCGGAAATTAAGAGAGGCTCGCGAAAGAGAGACCTACAAACATAGAATTTGTGAAGGAGAATACGTAGGCACTGCGCAAGAAATTGCAATCCGTGTAGCATCCGAGTCGAAACAACACAACTGGCTCAATGTAAGTATTCCTGCCGACATATCGCCTGTTCTTACCAATGAAGAAGCATTGGAGTTGCTTAATCTTAATCGCAATCTTAATGTAGAGATTATGGATGAACTACAAAAAGATATGGTGGAACTATCTTTACTTCCTTCCCCACAAGATTTCCTTACAGCGACCAATCAGGAAAGAATGGCCAGAGAGAAATGTAAGTCTTTCGATGATATCAAAAGAAAAGGCCTTTACGAGAATTTTAGGGCTTCAAGCGCTGAGGCATTGCTTGATCTAAGAATAGCTATCCTAAAATCCTTGCGTAAACGGCAGGCTCTTTTGCTACGCGCAGAGAAATGGGTGTCTGGAGCTGTACAGGACATCCTGTCAGGTAACGATAGAAAATGGAGATACCTTTATGATTTTTCAAAAAAGACGCTAAGTGAGATTGAAAAAATAGTAACAAAAGCCGACCAGCACGAAATTCAATTCCCAGAAGAACTTCAGCGCTCTGTTCTTATGGCCGATGCTGAGCAGTTATTAGAGCACCTTGACAAAGGTGGTAGAATAGGTTTTCTCGGTTTCCACCCTAAACCTGTTAGAAAGGCCAAGTACCTCATAACAAAAACGTATGTTGATGGCGGGTTATGCAAAACATCTGAAACACTCAAAATACTTCTTGAATCTTTGCGCCTCGATCAGAAACTTGAAACGCTCTGGAGGGAGTGGTCTGTCCACACAAGCCGCACAGAGGGAAGCCGCACGGCACAGTTCCACGACCTGAGCTTACTCTCCAAGTTGCTCGAGGAAGTCATAGATTTGAGCCAATTGATTGCAAGAGCGATAAAACTCTGCGAAAAAATGCCTGGTGTGCCGCAACCTGCCTGGCATATATCAGGAAACCCCGAATTATATATTCGCGTTATTGATGCCATTAAAGCTGCTGAAGTCTTGAGACGAGCCAACTCTCCATTTGAGAAAACTATTCAAATTCTTGAACCTATCAGGGCAACTAAGAACGCCCATCCCTCCATTGAGGACCTTCACTTGTCTGTAATAGATAGGAATGAAAATGCGTATTCTCAGGCGTACGAAAAACTCAAATCTCTGGCAAAGCTGAGAGCATCTACTGAGAGAAAGTCATTCCTCACTGAAAAACTGGCTAAGTTAGCTTATCCTGTGGTTGAAAGGTTATCCTCTAATCCCGACGACAGTGAATGGGATGAGCGTTGCTCGCATTTTGTCAAGAGTTGGCGTTGGGCCCAGGCCAAAACGTGGCTTAATGAATATATTGGTAATCTAAGAGAAAAGGAGTTGAACATTGAGCTTGAGGGGGTAGAAACAAGAATTGGTTCAATAACTGCAAGGCTTGCTGCAGCTAAAGCCTGGCACCATTGCATGAATCGGATGAATCAAAAAGAAGAACAAAATCTCAAAGCTTGGGCTCACGCAATAAAAAGAGTGGGTAAGGGTACAGGAAAACATGCCGAGCGTCATCGGAGAGAAGCACGCGGGCATATGGAACACTGCCGGAGTGCGATTCCTGCGTGGATTATGCCTCTCTATAGAGTGGTTGAGACTGTCAAACCGGGTGTAGACCTCTTTGATGTTGCGATCATCGACGAAGCGAGTCAATCAGGTCCAGAAGCACTCCTACTTTTCTTCTTAGCGAAAAAAATAATAGTTGTGGGCGACCCTGAGCAAATCAGCCCTCAATCAATTGGCGTGGATCGCAACCAAGTTGTTAATCTGAGAGATCAATATATAAGAAATGTGCCGAATAAAGATGCGGTGGACCCCGATACATCCTTCTTTACATTGTGCGATATTCTTTTTTCGGGCAAGATTGTTTTGCGTGAGCACTTCAGGTGTATGCCAGAAATAATTGGTTTTTCTAACCAGCTTTGCTATACCAGTACTCCATTACAGCCTTTAAGGCAATATCCTCGGAACCGACTGGAGCCAATCAAAACAGTCCACGTTTCAAATGGCTATCGTGCAGGCACGCAGACTATGGCTTCCAACCCTCCAGAAGTGGAAGCTGTTGTGGCAAAAATCAAAGAATGTTGCAAAGATTCCTCTTACGATGGAAAATCAATGGGTGTCATAAGCCTATTGGGTGACAATCAGGCACGGATTATACAGAGGAAGTTGCTTGACGAAATTGGTGCTCAAGAGATGGAGAAACGCAAGCTGATTTGTGGTGATGCTTATGCCTTTCAGGGAGATGAGAGAGATGTCATGTTTCTTTCTATGGTTGCGGCCCCCGGGGAAACTGAAATGAGAGCGATTACTGCGGATACATATAAACAGCGATTCAATGTTGCTGCCAGCCGTGCGCGTGACCAAGTCTGGCTTTTTCATACACCTACGCTTAACGATTTCCGAAACCATGAGTGTTTACGATACCAGTTGCTCAAATATTATCTCGAGCCTGAGAGTAAAGCTATAATCACTGAAGACTTAAACTTAGCACAGTTGAGACGCCAAGCTGAGCAGGCATGGAAAAACAATGAAAAGCCACCAAATCCGTTTGATAGTTGGTTTGAAGTGGACGTGTTTCTCAAAATCGTTGATAAGGGCTACCGTGTCATACCACAGTTCAAATTTGCAGGATATTTTATAGATCTTGTAGTAGAAGGAATGGGGAAGAAATTAGCTGTGGAGTGCTATGGTGACCGCTGGCACAGCGATCCACGTAAACGAGAGGAAGATATGCTACGCGTGCGAATGCTCGAGCGCTGTAAGTGGACTGTCTGGATAGTTTGGGGAAGCGAATTCTATCTGAATCAAGAAAGTGCCATGAAATCACTGTGGGAAAAACTTGATTTTCTCGGTATCGCTCCAGGTGGTAAGGATATCGACTTTGATACTTCTGCAGTTACTCCTGAGCCTTTTCAGTTATCAACAGCTGATGGGGATAGTTCAGAAGGAAATCTTTTTGCAGAGGAAGGTGATGCCAGTAATCATCTAGGCTCTCAAGACGCAGGCAAATCAGCCACCACCATACAAGAAAGAGGACGGCTTGATTTTACCAAGAGAGAATTGAAAGAAGCGATAGAATCAGTCTTGAATGTGTGTCCTCACAACACATGCACAAGAAAATCATTGACCTCAAGAGTCTGCAAATATCTTGGGGTCAAAACTCGAGGCAACCCTCGCAAGAAATTGGAAGGAAGAGTGATGAAGACTCTATCTGAACTCATAAGCGAAGGAAATATTGAAGAGTATAAAGCTAAGAATGTAAGGATCAGATTGATTCAAGACGAATGGTAGTGAAAAATTTCCAGGGACACTATACTTAATTATTGACCGATTTGGTAAATAAGTTACTCGAGAAGTTCGAAGAGATAGCGAGGCATATACGATGATTATGAAAGAAACTGAGACTACTGAATTTAAAAAATCCACTTCTGAACTTAAAAGCGGAGTTGTGTCAATCGCGGCTATTCTTAATAAGCATGGCCAGGGAGAATTGTATTTTGGTATTAAGGATGATGGAACGGTTGTCGGACAAATGGTTGGCAGAAATACGATTAAAGAAGTAACCCAGACGATCGTAGATAATATTGAGCCGAAGATTTATCCTAAGATTGAGGCAAAAAAGATCAAAGGCAAAGGGTGCGTTGTAGTCGTGTTTCATGGAACGGATGCTCCTTATTTTGCCTATGGCCGAGCATATATGCGTGTCGGGGAGTCGGATAAGCAGATGACTGCCAAGCAGATTGAGGAGCAGATTCGCAAAAGGAAATTTTCATGGGAAAAAGAGCTTTCTAAAAAGACGATAGCAGATGTTGATAAAAATGCTGTCAGAGAATTTATGCACAAAGCTAAAACAGCTAAACGTGTTGATTTTGATTTTATTGACGTAAGAACCACGCTGCATAAGTTGCACTTGTTAGATAGAAAACGTTTAACGCAAGCCGCTGAGATATTATTTTGTAATGATAATTCTATGGAAGTTCAAGCCGCGATTTTCGCGGGGACTGACAAGCTGACATTCCTGGATATTAAATCGTTTAAAGGAAATCTTTTTAGTTTACGCCAGCAGGCTGAAGTTTATGTTAATGGTAATATGAAGTGGCGGGCCGATTTAAGCGAGAGCCGCCGTAAAGAGATACCTGAAATCCCGGTCAGGGCTATTTCTGAAGCTATTGGAAATTCACTCTGCCATCGTGATTTCGAAAATCCCAAAGGCAATGAGGTGGCAATTTTTAAGGATCGGATTGAGGTTTATAATCCAGGCCTTTTCCCCTCAGAGATTAATCCGGAGGATTTCTTTTCAGGCCAAGAACATTCGATTTTACGCAATCCTCTAATAGCGGAAACGATGTATAAATCCAAGGATATCGAACGCTGGGGAAGCGGCATCAAGCGTATTCACGATGAATGTGTTGCCGCGGATGTCCGGGTTGATTTTAAGCGGCTTAAGACGGGATTTGTAGTGATTTTCCATCGGCCTAAGTGGGAAGAGGGCGAGGGGTTAGAAAAGGCTGGCCAGAAAAGTAAGGGAAAAAGTAAGGGGAAAAGTAAGGTGAAAAACAAGGATAAGGTGATTCACCTTATAGCCGAAAATTCCAAAATTACCGTGCCAGAGATTGCGGATCAACTTGATTTGAGTCTTGCAGGTGTTGAGAAGATTATTCGAACTTTAAAAAAGGAACAACGTTTACGTCGTATCGGTTATGCTAAAGGTGGACATTGGGAAGTTGTTAATGTAAAAAGGGGACGGTTCTAATTTTTCTATAATTTTTCAAGTATAATAAAATCAGGGGACACAATACTAATTACTCTCTTGGCAATCGCATAATTCCCATAA
>CAZVBB010000029.1:0-10164 GCA_964625285.1 uncultured bacterium
TAGGCTTTTTCAGTAGTGGCTATAATTTCTTCAATTCTGTCCTGGGAGATAAAATCAATGTTTTTAATTCCGAGTCTGGTGAGCTCAACGCTCCCTCGCCCTATAAGACCACCCCGATTCTTGAGTAAAGGTTGTGTTAAGGAAAGCTCTAAAGCTGAATTTACCACTGGAGCAGGGGGAGGTCCCAAGGGCAAGTTTTCCATATCAATAAAGGTTAAACTGGCAATAGTACCTGTGGGAAACTTTCTTGCTACCCCTAAATACGGCATTCTTTTAGGGCCGCGGTCACCCCTGAGATGTGCTTCTCCCCTAAGTATGGTGTCAAAAATCGCTTCCTGTAAGGGTAGGCGAGTAGCTCCTATTTGCTTATCAAGCCGAGCCAGTTCTATCCCAAAATTATTCTCTACGGTTTGGCTGATAACTTCTGCTAAAGAGAGGTAGATAACTTCCTCCTTCTCGTAAGAAGCTCTGGCAGGACTGCTAAAGATAAAAAGGATACTCGCTGTAAAAATGATTAAAGAGAGGGAGAATTTCATTTTTCCGAGCCTCCTATGATTTGGATAGTTCAGGCTGTCACAAAATACGTTCCAGCCTGTAATCAAGGGCGGCACTTTTGTGACGCCCTATTGTCTTTTAAACTCTATTTATTCTTGTATTCTGTATTAACAAGCCCTATTGATGTGTGGTCTGGATAATATTCATCAGGACCGATATGGACTTGTGCACTTGCTCCCTCTTTATACCCTACTAAGAAGAAAGTATCTTCCTCCTGCATTTCAATTATGTCAATCCATCCATTCGCTGGAAGCTCTTTCTTATAGAATCTCAGAACCTCATCAATACTCGCTGGTGTTATATAAACTACCGTCGTCCTTCTTGCCCTCTCATCATCAAAATGCAAATAACCTGCCCGTACTGAGCCGGGATAACGGGGCACATCTGGAATGTTCTTTCCGGTAACATCTGAAGTTGGAGGCACTACTTCTTCTGGCATTACCTCTTCCACTGGAGCTTCTTCAATTCTACTTATCAACGAACCTACATGTCTACTTATCAACACAACTGCAATTATCACCACTGCCAAGAGTGATAGTATCAAGAGTGATAGTATTCCAAATTTTTTCGCGTTCATTTTCATCATGATTTATAACCTCCTTTTCTTTTTAAATACTTTATGTTCCGACCTTTAAATTTTTTATCTTTTTTCAGAGCGGGATTCAGAATTTCACATAACGGACGGCGGTATGAAATGTTGGGGAGTTAGGAGCTGTGAACCTATCCACAGATATGAACTCTGCCAGCGAGCGATGCGCTTGGCATGCCAATACCCCTCCAATATTTTATACCGCGTGTTGGGCGCTGCCAATTTTATTTTATCAATCGTTTTATCAAAATAGCGGATTTTTCATCTGATTCCAAAATCTCAAATCCAAATTTTTTATACAATTTTAAAGCATAATTTAGTTTATCAACACTCAAGGAAACTTGCTCATAATCAAGCTCCGTTAATTTATCAATCATCGCTTTCAATAATTTGGTGCCGATTCCTTGTTGTCTATAATCTTTTAAAATCGACATGATCAATTCAGGCGTTTTTGAATCCACGAATCCAAATCCCTTTTCAGATTCGCAAAATACTCTTGTCCAAATTGCTCCAATCAATTTACCCTGAAGTTCTGCGACTAAACAAAAATCGTTAATCTGTCCAAAATTGTTTATATATCTTGACAATTCAGGCAAATTAATAATATCTCGATTTGATTTTTCTTGTCCTTCTGGAATAAAAATTGCCTCATACAAGAAGCTATCAAGATGTGATATTTCAGCTTTTTCAATTTCACGAATTATTATCCTTAAATCCATTAATTACCGAATCAAAATCAACAAGTTATATATCTATTTAAAATTAAATCATCAAACAGGTCTTTACTCTTGACATTTTCCTTATATGCAAACGGAAAAAGTATTAGTCCTCATTAGAGTATTTCAATTCTAATTTTGCACTTTCCTTCACTTGACCACTTGAATCCTTGAATCCTTTTCTCATTTTGCACTCTTGAGGGCATCTTCAATGTTTTTTAGATAGACTTTAATAATGGATTTTTCATCAAACTCTCTTATTGCCTTTTCTCTACTATATTCTCCCATTTTTGTTTTTTTATCCTCAGGCAGGCTGATAAATCTTTCAATAGCGTTGGCAAGAGCTTCTGCGTTCTTTACTGGCACTAAAAATCCATTTTTTTCGTTTTCAACCACCTCTTTACATCCTACGGAGTCCGTTGTAATTATTGGTTTTGTCATTGCCATTGCCTCAAGCAAAGAATGAGGAATTCCCTCTCTATAGGAGGGAAGCACAACACAACTGCTTTTGCATATAAATGGTCTCACATCATCGGTGCTTCCGAGATGCTTAATCAACCCTTCTCTTTCCCAATCTTTTATTTTACCTTCCGGGATGACGGAGGGATTTCCTTTATCAATGAATCCGAGCAATTGGAACTGCGTATCTGGAAACCGTTTTTTTACTATCTCAGCCGCTTCTGCAAATTCCCCAATTCCTTTATCCCATAGCATTCTGGCAATTAAGAGAAAGCTTAAATTATTACTATTTGAAGGTTTTCTGCAAACTTCTGGAGAAAAGTATTCAGTGTTTACACCCCCACCAAGCAGGACTGATTTATCTAATGGGGCAATTCCTTCTTCAATAAACAGTTTTCTGTCATCATTGTTCTGAAAGAATATTTTTTTTGCGAAGCTGAGAGAAATTTTATATAAAAGTTTTACTACTTTAAATAAGGCTCCCCCCTTAGTAAATGTATAACCCAACCCTGTTACCACACAAAATGATTTAATTCCCATAAATCTGGATACAATTGACCCATAAATGTTTGGTTTTATTGTGTAATGAATGATTAAGTCAGGCTTCTCTTTTCTATAAATTCTGCGCAGCTCCAACATCAGTTTGATGTCGCCAATAGGGTTAATTCCACTTCTGTTAAGATATCGTAGGAAAATACATTTAAACCCTTCTTCTTCAAGTTTTTTGTCAAATTCCTCTTTCTTTGCTATGGCACGCACCTCAAATTTTTCATCTCTTAATGCTCTTAATAACCCAATTCTAAAATTATACAAAGTTTGTGTGGTGCTTGAAACTATTAAGATTTTTTTTGATTTAATTTTCTTTTTAATTCCTGTCGCCGCACTCATTTTACACTGCGTTTCCTTCTCTCCATTCTGCTACAACTAAACTCCTCTTCCGGGCAATAACCGAGACTGATACATTTTGCTCCAGCATTGAGAAATATAGCTGGCAGACAGCTCCTGCAAATTTTAAGCATTTCCTCAGCTAAATCTCTAATTTCCCACTGAGCCCTTGCGCAGCATCTCTGCTTGAAGAAATGGAGCAATTCCCTACAATTCATCGTTACGACTATCTTTGTTTCCACTGCCTGGGGCAGTACAAACCTTGCGTCTTCATTTGCCTTCTCTCCTGCTTTGCCTTTCTTGTTAAGTCTCTCTAATATTTTATTGTAACTTATCTGCGTTTCGTTAATAATCTTTATAAACTCTTTTTTTAGAATTTTATCTGTCTCTATGGAAGGAGGAATTATGTAGTCAAATTTTGCCTCTTTGACATACCTCTGGCTCTGTTGGGAAAAGGAGGCTATTCTGTGTCTTACTAATTGGTGGGTGAGAGCGCGTGATACTCCTTCTATCGCAAATGTGAATTTTACATGCTCTAACGGACTTTCGTGCCCTGATTCAACTATTTTCTTTACAAACTCTACTTGCTTACCTGTGTTCTTATTGCTTTCCTCAAAAATATCACCTGCAAATTTGGCAGAGTAACACTGCCTGCAAGCAGTGTATATGACACTAATTGCATTCTGGGTTACCTCCAGAAGTTTTACGTTCAGATTAACCTTTGCCATATCTCAAGTCATCAGAGCACCAGTGCACCAGAGCACCAGTTACAAGTTCACAAGTGTCCTATGCTCTCTACCCTCTACTCTCTACTCTCTACTCTCTGCCCTTTGCCCTCTGCTCTATGCCTTCCCATCTTCAGTCTATCCACCTGAATAGTTAGAAAATCTCATAGTCTATAGTCTAAATTTAAGCGTCTTCAGAACAAGAGTATAATAAGACAGATTTGCTTATTTGGCAAAGGATTTTTGCTCCTACAGAAGAAAATATACTTGCAGAATATGAGGTTAAATGCTCTGGAGATTATGATTGGCGGTAGTCATCTCATCCAGAGGACGATGATCCTCTGGCTTCATTTTGACGTAGCTCTTTAAATGTCAATCGTCGTTTTAATCTCGTTCCTTTCGAGCAGGCGATGAGCGCCTTTGGCGCAATAAAATAGAAGTTTGTCCCTAATTTCTTCTACAATAGTCCCTCTTGTAAATCAACCATTTCAACTCCATCCCTTTATTCTATGGCTGTGATGCGCTTTTGACGACCTCCCCTGCAAACGCGCGATCTGTGCCTAATCATTCGTTCATCTCGTAGGCGTTTTTCAGGGTAAAAACATGGTTTTCCCACACACGGTTGTAGCGGGGGTGGTCAACTGCTGGTTTCCTGATCATCTTCAACAGATACTCCATCTGCCGGGGCATACTGCTGGGTTTACTGTAAAGCTGCAGGGCAAACCTGGAGAAGTCCCGCACAAAACAGTCAAAGATCTGATCCACCAGGTCATCATCCACCCGATAGATACGGGCGTTCTCCAAAATGAGCTGCGCGTAGACTACCAGGGTAAACAGCTCGCCCAGCGCCAACAGGAAGTTGGTATCCCGACTCTGGTTTTCGTCAGGCGTGGCGGCGGCCAGAAACTCTTTGAAAAGAGCCGCCTGTTCTTTAAAGATATTAACATTGGGCAGGTCAAAAGCAGCAAAAACCGGCGCGTAATCATGGAAATGAATCTTGCCAAGGCCGCCTGCCCCACCCTGATTAAAAAGGAAACCATCGTGCGCCGCCTGGTTCTGGCACCCCACCTCCGGATATTCTTGCGGGGAAAAGAAGTAATTGGGCATAAACTTGACAATGAGGGCGATGTTGACGTGGACCGTACCCTCCAGTTTGGGCAGGGCGCGGATATCCCGGGCGGCCATTTCAAAATAAGTGTCACGCTCAAAACCCTTAGCCGCAATAATGTCCCATAGCAGGTTTATCACTTCTTCACCCTGGGTGGTGACCTTCATTTTAACCGTGGGGTTATACAAAAGATAGCGCCGGTCCGCAGGTGTTGCCACCCGCTGGTAGTCAGAGGCCCGCAGGGCAAACAGCTTCATGGCCACCAGGCGCGAGTAAGCGTCTACAAACATTTGCTTCACGTGGGAAAAATCGGTGACACACATACCGTACAGCCGGCGGCCGGCCGCGTGGTTTAACGCCTCGTAGAAAGCGTGGGTGCAGATACCGATGGAGGCCCAACCCAGGTTATACTTACCCACGTTCACTGTGTTAAGCGCCGAATCCCAGGCTTGCTGCCCCTGTGACAGGATGTCAGCCTTTGTCAACGGGTAGTCGCGCAAAATGAAGTCAGCCACATACGATTGCGAATTGACCACGTTTTTAACCAGTTCGTAATTTTTATGACGCCAATTGGCTACAAAGAACACATAATTGCCACTGCCGGCCATCTTGCCGAAGGTGGATACCATCTCCGCCGCATTGCCGTTGCCTATGTAGTATTTCTGACCATTGGCCAGGTAAGTAGCGTTGTTTTGCGGCGAGAGGGTCATTTCGATGCTATAAATATCGGCGCCGTGCGCCCGCTCCGACAGGCCAAAAGCAAACACCTCTCCCTGCTTCAGTAGGCGGGCCGCTTTCTGCTTGGCTTCCTCGTTCTGCCCCATCCAGATAGGCCCGAGGCCCAGGATGGAGACCTGCCAGGTATACCAATAGTGCAGTCCGTAAAAAGCGGTTATTTCATTAAATCCAGAGTTGCGCCAGGTATCCCAGCGGCAGTTTTTTTCACCGTAGGCGGGCGGTGTAAGCAGGCTGTAGAATATCTTATTTTCTTTAAGGAACGCGAGGAAGTCCTCGTACCACACCCGTTCCCGGTCATCTTCTTTTAGCTTTCTCTTTCCTTTATTCTCAAAGAAATCTATAGTCTTTAGCATTATTTCCCGCGACTCGGCATCCGGGTACTCACGGGTGTACCTCTTGGGATTTAACAGTATCATTTTTTCCCACCTCCGTTTATGTTACCGACCTGATTCTCATGAAGCATCGCCCCTGCCGGCGGCGATCTCATCCAGCCTCCTCCTGGCCAGGGCCGTCCCAGTAAAACTTTCTTCGCAGCCGCCTTCTTTCCGGAAACCGGGGACGACAGCCTTAACCATGAATACCGCCTATTCCGCGGTGGAGAGCCAGTCGGACCGCTTCAGCGCAGTAATAAGCTTGTCCAATGTTCCCGCTTGCAGCTCATCAGGTCTCACCATAAAAAAATATAGGGTAAGGTCTTTACATTGCACATTTATCATCTTCTCTAACGTAAATAGCAACGCACCCAGGGTTTGTTCTCTTTTCTAACCTTTTCTGAACTGCAGGCAGGGGTCCAAGATACTGATTTGACCTTTGTTAGGGTTTTGCTTGAACATGTTTCTATTTCCTCCACATTATGGCGAAAATAAAAAATCATATCACACCTACTACATACAACAATAATGCTAATAAATCAAGATATTTTAAGTATTTTCCTGTACTGAGCTAAAAATAGACTTATTTCCCACCTGAATCGTTTCGTATATGAGTATAATTATGCCTATTTGCAAAAATCCACTTTTCTGTGAGGCAAAATAGACTTTTTTTGGATTTAAATCATCACTTTTTTTCTCGGCGTTAGTGGATCAATTTTTTTCTTGACGATCGCACTGCTTCAGATTTGGTTGGACGTAGTAAATGCAACTTTGTTAGAAAAAGTGCAGCGAAGATGCATTCAGTTAAGGATTGCTATCAAAATTAACCTTGACATGTAGACGACCGGTCTAATATAATATAACCATAGTAAATTAAAGGAGGTGACTTATGGATATTTACGAAGAATTAAGAGCAATTCTGGATGCATATCCGTCTACTGCCCCGAAAGCGAACTCCATTGATCAAATTCTAAGAATGCTTTTCACACCGCAGGAGGCTGCCGTTGCCGTGAATATGAGCTATAGAGTAAAAACGCCGGCGGCCATCGCGCAGAAGGCAGAAATTAGCGAAAGAGAAGCCTTAAAGCATCTGGAAGCCATGGCCGAGAAAGGAATTATCATCTCCCGTTCTAAAGATGGTGCCATGCTCTATGGTTTAGTGCCCCTTATTCCCGGCGTGTTCGAGTTTCCCTTTATGAAAGGCGGCGGCACACCAATGCACAAGCGCTTAGGTAAACTATGGGAAGAATACCACAAGGAAGCCCTCGGCGCTTCGTTCTCCGGGAATCCCACGCCGCTGATGCGGGTGGTGGCGGTAGAGAAATCGATCACGGCACAGGATCGTGTCCACCCCTACGAAGAAGTGAAAAAGTTCATTGAAAATGCCTCCTATATTGCCTTGGCTAATTGCGCTTGTAGGGTCAGTGTGGAAGGTTGTTCCAAACCCAAAGAGGTATGCTTGATTTTTGGCAACGCGGCGGAATTCCTGGTCGAGCGTGGTTTTGCCCGCAAGATCAGTCAGGAAGAAGGTTTAAAGGTGCTGGACCTGGCGGAAGAAGCCGGCCTGGTTCACACAAGCAACAACAGCGCGGATCGGGCCAACCTGATCTGCAATTGCTGCCCCTGCTGCTGCACCGTTTTGCGCGGCAGAACCCAGCTTAAACACCCCCATGCTTTTGAGCCCAGCCGTTTTGAAGCTGTGGTTCGCACCAGTGAGTGCACGGGATGTTCAGTTTGCACCGATGTGCGCTGCCCGATGAAAGCCATCGCAATGGTTAATGACATTGCCGTGGTTAATACCGCGGAATGTATCGGCTGCGGCCTCTGCGTCACCGGCTGTCCGACCGGCGCGATGGTGCTAACGGAAAGAGCGCAAGTACCCTCAACTCCGGCCACAATTGTGGAAATGGGCCTGAAAATTGCCCAGGAAAAAGGTAGGCTGGAGGCTTTCCTGAACATAATGCAGAACTGAACTAATTACAACAGGGTAATATATTAATGGAACAAAAAAGCACCCGCAAAGAAATAATACGTAAAGGAGCCGGCCTGGTTCACGCCCAAGGTTTTCATGCCACCGGTATTCAGCAAGTTCTGGACGCGGCAGGTGTTCCGAAAGGCTCTTTTTATTACTATTTCAAAAGCAAAGAGGATTTCGGTCTGGCGGTAATTGACTATTTCACCACGACCATCGGCCAAATCTTTAGCCGCTACCTGGAGGATAAAAAAACTCCGCCCTTAACAAGGCTGGACAATCTATTCAAGCATTATGAAAAAATATTTGAAAACTCGGGTTGCATCCTGGGTTGTCCACTCGGCAATCTTTCGCTGGAGCTGGCTGATATTGACGAAAAGCTTCGCGCCTACCTGGAGATAGCTATAAAAAATCTTATTACTCGGATTGAAACATGCCTGCAGGAAGCAAAACATGACCAATCGATATCCCCCGATCTGGATACCCGGGATACGGCGTACTTCATTTTTCACGCCTTCGAAGGGGCCATCCTACACCTGAAAGTAGAAAGAAACATTGAACCTTACCGGTCATTCCGCCGATATATGGCGAGGTACTTGAAAGCTTGAAAGAAAGGGTTTGCTTCCTATGCATGAGCTGTCAATAACGGAAAGTATTCTGGATATTGTACTGAAACATGGCGCGGCGAACAAGGCCAACAAGGTAATCTTTGTTCACCTGCAAATAGGCGGGCTCAGCGATTTGGAGGATGAATGGCTCCAGCGCTATTTTGATTATTTAAGTAAAGATACAATAGCCGAGGGAGCAAAATTGAAGATTGAAAGAACAGCTGTCGTTATACAGTGCGTCATCTGCCGGGTAACGTATGAAGCCCAGCCGGCGCAAATGGGAAACCTTGTTTGCCCGGCTTGCGGTTCAAAAAGCGGTACGCTTGTATCCGGCAGGGAGTATTATGTCAAAACGATGGAGGTACAGTAATGGACGGTGTCAGGCTGATTGAAGTAAAGGAAGACATTCTTGCCGATAATACCAGGCTGGCCGGGGCAATCCGTGAGCAGCTCTGCCGGAAAAAAACAATGCTGCTTAACCTCATGTCCTCCCCGGGTTCGGGCAAGACCAGCCTGATTATGCGCACGTTAGAAGGGCTGAAAGGCAGTGTAAATATCGGTGTGATCGAAGCCGATATCGATTCTACCGTTGACGCAGAAAAAGTGGCCACAGGAGGCGCTGCCACCGTTCAGCTCAGAACAGGCGGTTTTTGTCACCTCGATGCCGCCATGGTACAGCAGGGGCTCGAAGCCTTGGGGAATAAAAAACTTGATCTTATTATTATTGAAAACATCGGCAACCTAGTCTGTCCGGCGGAATTCGATACCGGAGCGCATAAAAACGTAATGATTTTAAGCGTTCCCGAAGGAGATGACAAACCGCTGAAATATCCCCTGATGTTCTCTGTCTGTAATTTACTGCTGATCAATAAAATAGACTACCTCTCCCTCAGCGACTTTGACCTGAACGCCCTGCACAAGCGGGTTTTGAACCTTAATCCCCGCATCACCATACTGGAAGTTTCCTGTAAAAGTGGTGCAGGTATTGAAACCTGGATAAACTGGCTGCAAGGAGAAATTGCGGCTTTTAAAATAACCTGATGAAAGAAGATAGAGATAGATATTGTGAAGGATGTGTCCTTGTTAAAAAGAAATGCACTAAAGCAGAGGCAAGGACAATAATGCGAGATGGGCGAGAGCCGTTATAAGAAAAGATGCGTGAGAAATTACGGACTGAAGAAGGGGGTTTATCGACAGCGTGGCTATGCAGTAGAGCCAGTCTTTGGAAATATGAAATAAAACAGGCGGCGGTTAATAATGAGCATGCGCGGAAAGAGAAGGGGGGAAGGAAAATTTCGTCTGATGTGCTTGGCTCACAATATTGGGAAGATAATCAGCAAAACACAGAAAGCTGCGGAACAAGAAAAAGCGCGTTATCATTCGATGATGGTTGTAGCCGGTTGAAAAGGAGAGGTGATGTGTTTTATACAAAATCTGT
>CAZVBB010000030.1:0-9588 GCA_964625285.1 uncultured bacterium
GAAGGCCCGCACTATGTAGTTCAAGATGAAGATGTGATTCATTTTCGCTTTGGGTAGCAATGAGAGCTAACCTGGATTATTCACCCCGCTCCTGCGCGCAGGGGCGGGGTAAAGAAAGTAAGCGTCGTGAGGTATGAAGCAAACAAAACCAAAAGATGAGATGAGGAATAAAATGACTCAGGGAAGAATGGGCTGGGTTAGCCCAGCCTTTTCTTTAGAAAGGGCTGTCCAGCCCCACTTAACCCCATTTTTTGCAATAGAATTGTAAAAAATGCCTAAAAGGCCGCCCATTTCAAGACGAGAAAAAGAATGAAATCTCAGAAAATAGACTTGAACCCAGCCCTTTCTTGAAAGGGCTGGGTGAACAAAAAAGATAACATTAAACATGCTCAAATTACAAAATGGGCGGGGTTAACCCCGCCCTATCAAAGATAGGGCGGTCTGAAAGACAAATTTTGTTGATGCAAAATTTGGGTTAAAAGGGCTGGATGCATGAATAATGCAGGCTAATTTTTTAAACTTAGAGGAGGAGTTCTCAAAGTATGAGACCTCCAAGGTGGTTGTCCTTCCTGTATCTTACGAAGGAACAGTAACTTACAGGAAAGGAACAGCAAAAGGAGCTAATGCTATCATTAGAGCATCTTGCCAGCTTGAACTCTATGAGGAAGAGACAGAATTTGAAGTTTATAGAGTTGGCATCTACACTGCAAAGGAGATAAGTGGCAATGGGTTATTACCTGAAGAGGTGATTGATAAGGTTTATGCCCGTGGGCGCAAGCTCTTAAAAGATAATAAATTTATCGTGATGATTGGAGGAGAGCACTCGCTGAGTGTTGGCATGATAAGAGCATTTAATGAACAATTCACTAATCTTTCCATCTTGCAGCTTGATGCTCATGCCGACCTGCGCGAAGAATATGAGGGCTCAAGGTACTCTCATGCCTGCGTAGGAAAAAGAATTCTTGATTTTGCATCCTTGACGCAGGTTGGAATAAGAAGCCTGCGAAGAGAAGATGCCACCTACATCAACCAAAATAAGAAATTAAAAATCTTTTACGCAGGAGAAGATATCAGTGAGAAATCTGTTGCGGATAAAATTATCTCTACCCTGTCAGAGAACGTGTACTTGACGATTGACCTGGACGTCCTTGATCCGTCCATTATGCCTTCGGTAGGCAATCCAGAGCCTGGTGGGGTTAGCTGGGTTCAGGCGATGAAGTTCTTTAGATATTTAGCCCAAAAAAGAAATATAGTTGGTTTTGATGTAGTAGAGCTTGCTCCTCTCCCAGAAAATATTGCTCCTGATTTTCTTGCTGCAAAGTTAATTTACAAACTTCTCACCTACATATTTTGGGAGGAGCACCAGTCACCAGTGCACAAGTTGACAAGTTAACAGTCAGAGGTGCACCAGAGCACCAGAGCACCAGTCTATTTTCCCCTCACCTTAATCCTTCCGCCTAGGCGGAAGGGAGGGGTGAGGGTTAATCCTCTCTCCTCAGCTATCCTTTACCCATATCCCCCCTTTTTGAAAAAGGGCTATCCCTTATCCATACCCCCCCCTTTAATAAAGGGGGAAGTGTCTGTCACAAAACTATTTTACTGACGATAAATTAACAACTGATTTTATTTTTACTCTCCTGTAAATTTTACCAACGATAAAAAGGATGACCCTTTCCCTGAAACAGCCTATTTTTACACCTTTTTAAGGGGTGGAGGGTAATTTTTGTAGGGGTCGGATCCCTCGACTTCGCTTGGGACAGGTTTATCTGACCCGCTTTCGTAGAACTCTTCAAATCTTATTCTTTCCGCTAAAGGATTATTCTTACAACGATACTTGTCATTTCGACCGAAGGGAAAAATCTTTAACTATTTGTTTTGTAACAAGATTTCTCGTAGCTTTGCTCCTCGAAATGACATCTAAAATAGTAAGTGACGTTGTAGGGTTATTCTTTACATACTCTTGAGTCTTAAATAGAGCAGTCTCATCCCTTATCACATGCTCTTTTAATGCCGAGCAAGCTCGGCCACTACAATTGCTTAGAGTACAGAACCCCTACGTTTTTGCTATTGCCCATCCTATTTAGAGGCATCGGAATTTCAATCCGATACCTGATTACACAGACGACGAAGCAATCTCAGAGGGCTCTGAGGCTTTTTTCAGAGACCTCTAATTTGTAGTATCTGAATCATCCGTTACTGATGGCGGTGGTTCCTTCAGTCAAACAATTTATCTATGACTTTCTTAAGCTCCTCGCTTACTTCTCCTATAATAAGCTTTCCCATAATATATTCCAGATCAACGGCAAATTTTATATTCTGGGCTTCACCCGAAACTTTCAAGGGAATATAGATCTTTCCTTTTTCGTCTAAGAGGTACTGCAGTTCGGAAACGCTTGCAACCATACTCGTGGACAAATCTGCAGGGATAAAAAAGGAGCCGTCCAGGAAAAATCTCTGATTGAAATCAATCTCTCCTGCTCCGAAAAAAAGGAAACTATCAGCCTCAATCTCTATGGGCTTTAGTGAAACCAGACCGTTTTTAACAGCCATATCTGTCTTTACTTTCGTTAAGATGGTATGTTTTTGCGTTAATTTTTCTTTGTGCCGAGGAGGGAGAACGGCTTCTACTTTTGCAGCGAGATTCGGAAGGGTTGAGATTTTATTAAGCACAACTTTAAGCACATTGATATCCGTAAGTCTGCCTTCCTTAATTTCCAGGGTACCCTCTCCAGAGAGAGAGCGACGCAACGTATCTGGGGTAAACCCTTGCCCCTGAGCCCTGAATTCTCCTGCAAGAAGTCCTTTAAGCCTTACCGGCTGTTCCTTTTGATTAAGGATTTCGCTCAAATCCATATTATGAATGTTTACGTTGAAATTAAAATTCTGTGCGCCCGCATAATCGCCCAGTTCCAGTTCTCCTTTTATAAAGAGGTTGGGTTGGGCACTTAAATATGCTGCCTCTAATGTAAACGGAAATGACTCATTCAAAGAAAAACGGTCAATTTTAAGCTGTATCTGTGAGACGTCTAAGGCAAATTCTGGTTTAAACGACTGGTCAATGTAGGTTACCTCACCGTTTTCCATAACAATTGTTTCAGCAAAAATAAAGAGCGCTCTCGGTGCAGTTATAGGGACCGGCACGGGGTCCTTCTTCAAGAACAAACTCTGCACATTGGTTAGTCCGTCTTTTTTCCGGATTACCACAATGTGCGGAGAGTCAACATGAATATGTGATATCAGAATCTGCCTTTTCTTTAGCAAGGGTATTATCCCTACGCCTAAGGAGATATTTTCTACTGTTAAGAAATCCTCGTTCTGGAAAGCGGGATCGTCGCTTATCGTCAATTGCTTCAGAGTAAGATGAACGCCTTCTTTCAACGATACTCGGAGGTCTATATCCTCAAAATCAACCGTTCGTCCTAACGCAGCACTGGCACCAGCAATAATCTGAGGTTTAAAACGGTCAATATCAAAAGTCTTCAGGAATACAAAAACTCCGATTATTCCCACTACAACAAGAATAACGAGGGCAATGAGTATTTTCTTAAAAATCTTCATAGGTTTTTTTAACGGGGTTTACCCGCGACTTTCTTGGTACATGCAACATAGTTGCCATAATCTCACTTGATTACAAGCCGATATTACCATAAAATTAGATGTCTTGACAAGTCATAATTTTTTTCTTGACAGAGATACGGAGACATAGTATAAGTAGATGCTAGTTCGAATGCAGGGAGTTGTAAAGGATAATAGGGCGTCACAAAAGTGCCGCCCTTGATTACAGGCTGGAACGTGTTTTGTGACAGTCTGAAAGGATAAATGAAGGAGGAAAAGGAGGGAGGGATAAGATAGAATGAAAATGAAAGCACAGCCATTGGGTGACCGGATCATAGTAGAGCAGGTTGAAGAAGAGGAGGTAAAAAAGGGAGGGATAATTATTCCTGACGTTGCCAAGGAGAAGCCACAGCGCGGCGAGGTCAAGGCGGTTGGTCCCGGAAAGAAGAACGAAGATGGAAAAGTCATTCCATTAGAAGTAAAGGTTGGAGACAAAATTTTCTTCAGCAAATACGGTGGGACGGAAGTAAAGATTGATGGTAAAGAATACGTCATAATGAGAGAAGATGACGTTTTAGCAATTATTACTGGTTAGGAAGTAGGAAGTAGGAAGGAGGTTAAAAGGAAAAGATGGCAGCTAAGCAAATAATCTTTGGTGATGAAGCGCGGCGGGCAGCCTTAAAGGGCATCCAGCAATTAACTAATGCCGTTAAGGCAACCTATGGTCCCAAGGGGCGCAATGTTGCACTTGACAAAAAGTTTGGCTCTCCAACCATTACTAAGGATGGAGTAACCGTTGCAAAAGAAATAGAACTTGAAGACCCATATGAGAATATGGGTGCCCAGATGGTAAAAGAGGTGGCAGAGAAAACATCCGATGTTGCCGGGGATGGAACAACTTGCGCCACCATTCTTGCTGAATCTATCTATAGAGAAGGCTTAAGAAATGTTACTGCTGGTACCAATCCAATGGCAATAAAAAGAGGCATTGAAAAGGCAGTAAGCAAAGTAGTAAGTGAGCTGAAGTTATTGGGCAAAGAAGTAAAAGGGAAAGGGGACATCTCTCATGTAGCTACTATTGCTGCCAATAATGATCGTGGCATAGGTAATATTATTGCCGATGCGATGGAAAAGGTGGGAAAAGATGGTAGCATTACTGTAGAAGATGGAAAGACACTGGAAATAACGATGGACTTGGTGGAAGGAATGCAGTTTGACCAGGGGTATCTCTCCCCGTACTTCATTACAAATGTAGATACCCAGGAGGCTGTGCTTGAAGACGCTTACATCCTTCTCCATGAAAAGAAGATAAGTAGCGTAAAGGATCTTCTCCCCATATTAGAGCAAGTGGCAAAACGCGGAAAGCCACTCCTGATTATTGCCGAAGATGTGGAGGGAGAAGCATTAGCAACTTTGGTAGTGAATAAGATAAGGGGCACTCTCTCCTGTGCAACAGTGAAGGCGCCAGGGTTTGGCGACAGGCGCAAGGCTATGCTTAATGACATAGCTGTCTTGACTGCAGGGCAGGTAATCTCAGAAGACCTTGGGTTAAAGGTAGAGAGCGTCAAAATTGATATGCTTGGTCAGGCAAAGAGAATAAAAATCAACAAGGAGAATACAACAATCATTGAGGGTGCCGGAGATAGTAAAGCAATAAAAGCTCATGCCAACCAGATTCGTAAACAGATTGAGGATACTACATCGGACTATGACCGTGAGAAATTGGAGGAGCGGCTGGCAAAGCTTGCCGGCGGAGTGGCGGTGATTAATGTTGGCGCAGCTACTGAGACCGAGATGAAAGAGAAAAAAGCTCGTGTAGAGGATGCTCTCCATGCTACCAGGGCAGCTGTTGAAGAAGGCATTGTTCCTGGTGGAGGAGTGGTGCTACTGCGAATAATTTCTAAATTAGAAGGGCTCTCAGTTGAGGGCGATGAGAAAGTTGGTGTGGATATTATTCGCCGGACGTTAGAAGAGCCGGTCAGGCAGCTAGCGGCTAATGCTGGAAGGGAAGGTTCAGTAGTCGTTCAGCATCTCCTTCAAGAGAAAGCAAATATTGGTTACAACGTAGAAACTGATAAGTATGAAAATATGTTGGAAGCAGGAGTGCTTGATCCTGTCAAGGTAGTGCGACTGGCGCTGCAGAATGCCTCTAGCATTGCCAGCCTTCTTCTGACAACTGAAGCGCTGATTACCGAGATTCCTGAGAAGAAGGAGTTACCTCAAATGCCAGGGGGAATGCCACCAGGAGGCATGTATTAACTAAATAATAAACAAAGAAGGAAAGGGCGGGCTGCTTTTACAAAAGTAGCCTGCCCTTTTAAGAATTGAGAAAATGTCAAGAAAATGCGATATATGCGGGAAAACTACGGCAACAGGTTTTAGTGTGAGCCATTCTCACCGCAAGACAAAAAGAAGATGGCTTCCTAATCTGCAGGCAGTTAAAGCAATAGTCAATGGAGGGACGCGAAGACTCCGTGTTTGCACTGCCTGCATACGTTCTGGTAAGGTAGTGAAGCCTCTAGCGAAGTCTAAGCAGCAAGAAAGCCCAGAAGATATAAGAGAGAACAATTCCCCACTCGCCCAGTCCTAACCTTCCAGTATGTTGGCAGCAGCCATATATTGTATGGGGACATCTTTCCCGCGGCAAGGAGGGCACTTCCTGCAAGAGTGGCTCTAAACCCTACTCCTCATTTTGCCAACTTTGTACCAGCAAATACCACACATCCCGCCAGAGCAATAAATTGTATCCAAATCATAGGAAAAATTATATAATAGAATTTCTCTTTCTGTCAATTTTCCTGAAACGGGAGGAAATTGATAATGAAGTTAAGTGAACTGTACAAAAAAATAGAAGACTGCCAACGGTGCTCTTTAGGGAAAACAAGAACAAAACTTGTCTTTGGAACTGGTAATGAGAAGGCAGAGGTGGTCTTCGTCGGAGAAGCGCCCGGATATCATGAGGACCAAAAAGGTGAACCGTTTGTCGGTGAGGCAGGAAAACTTCTTACCGAACTATTGGGAAAGATTGGGATCAAAAGGGCAGAGGTCTACATTGCAAATGTTCTTAAGTGCCGCCCGCCAGGAAACAGAAACCCTGCTCCGGAGGAGGTGGAGATTTGCAAAGAGCATCTCCTCCGGCAGATTGAAATCATCAAGCCGAAGGTGGTCGCTACACTAGGAAATTTTGCTACTCAAGTGATTCTTGGGAAGAAAGTTCCCATCTCCAGGGTGAGGGGAACGCCAACCCTAACAAAAGAGTTTTTTGTGTTTCCGCTCTATCATCCGGCTGCTGTCCTTCATCAGAGGTGGATGCTGGAGCCCCTTGAGGAGGACTTTCAAAAACTAAGAGTGTTCCTGAATTCTCTTCCCTCAGTGCCACAAATGGAGAAGGCAGAGCAACTTGACTTATTTTAAAATTGGTAACTGGTGATTGGTGATTGGTAATTGGTGATTGGTAACTGGTGGATTGGTGCACTGGTGCTCTGGTGCTCTTCTGGCTGGTGATTGGTGATTGGTGCCTGGTGCTCTGATGCACTGATGAGTGGAGACTTTAAGAAGATATGCGTTTGATTATTTTTGAAGATGAAAAATGTGAGAATTTTTATCCGCTGACATTGCTGCGTCCAGTGTTTGAATTAAGATGTGGATATACAACACTCCTATCAAAGATATTAGGAGCATTTGAGAGGATGAAGACTGGATTTTTCATCCGTGACCATCTGTCTCCCACCTTTAGAAAAAGAACCCCTTCGGGCATTATCAATGACAAAGAAATATTGAGCGGTGATGATCTTCTCATAGTCAATGGGAGATGGCTGATTACCGATACTGTCAAGATAGGATACACTGATGAGGTCGGTATATCTAACGGCAGTGTTGCCTACCTCAAAATAAGTAAAGAAAAAGCATCAACGATTTCAGCAGAGGATTTTCCCTCCTTCCTCGCTACAGCGAGGGGGAAAGTCAGAGAAAAAAAAATCCCTGCCAGGCTCATTGACTACCCATGGGAGCTAATTAGATATAATAGGGAAGTAATGGAAAGCGAGTTTGCCCTTCTTAAAAAATCTGGCATGGAAGGGAAAGTTTCTTCACTGGTAGCTATTTATGGCTCAGAGAAAAATCTTTATGTTGCCAGAACGGCAGAGCTTCATCCATTTGTTGTTATTGATACTACCAATGGGTCGGTTGTAATCGATGAGAAGGCGATAATTTTGCCTCACTCGCGGATAGAAGGACCTGTTTACATAGGAGAAGGAACGCACATTTATTCTGGCAACATTCATGCTGGAACCTCTATTGGTCCTTTCTGCCGCATTGGCGGGGAGGTGGAAGACTCCATCATTCAAGGTTATGCGAATAAATATCACAGCGGATTTCTTGGCCACAGCTACCTCGGTGAGTGGGTCAACATTGGTGCTATGGCAACGACCAGTAATATTAGAAACGATTATTCTACGGTAAAAGTTTACATAAAGGGAAATCTTATAGATACTGGCGAAATTAAGGTGGGTTCTTTTATCGGGGACCATACAAAGACAAGTATTGGCACTCTTTTTAATACAGGGACGGTAGCTGGTGTTATGTCTAATATAATTAGTGTCGGAGGGCTTCTCCCCAGATTTATTCCTTCGTTCTGCTCTTTTCTTGATGGAAAAGCTTCCAGGGGTCGTGGATTTGATGCACTAGTGGAGACAGCTCGCCGGGTGATGAGCCGGCGCGGCAAGGTATTAAGTGAGGAGGACAAAAATCTCCTAAAAGCAGTTTATGAGCTAACCGCGGAAGAACGGTCACAAGAAGATTGTGCAGGTCCGACCCGTTAATTCCGACACGTTAATTCAAAAAATTATAATTTATAAGCTAACCGCGGAGAAACGAATGGCAGAGAGCAGAGAGCAGAGAGCAGAGAGCATAAGGCACTTGTCAACTTATTAACTTGTCAACTTGTCAACTGGTGCACTGGTGCCTGGTGCTCTGGTGCACTTCTGACTGTGAACTTGTCAACTTGTTAACTTGTCAACTGGTGATTGGTAAATGGTGATTGGTTTGAGCTTGACAGGATTTTGGAGGTAGAGTAGACTTTAAAATAGAGGGACTTATGACTGGTGCACTGGAGATTTTTATATTGCTATAATTGTAATTCTCACAGCAGCCGCTATTACCTGCACTAAGTTAGGGCAAGGGAGCATGCAAGATATGCCAGGTGGTTGCATATTAGACAGTCAAATCAAATGGATACCAGAGTTATTGGCTATTGGAGCTTTGAAGAAGGAGAAGGGGCAACAATAAAAAACCGTGCTCTTGTTGGAGGGGGATTGTATGGTAACCCTGAAGACTTGAATGGAACGATAGTAGGTGCCACCTGGACTTCAGTTGGTGATGAAAGAAATAGATTTCTTTCCAAATCTACTCTGAGATTTGACGGTGATGATTATGTAGAAGTACCTGACTCGCCAAGTTTGAATCCTAAGAGTATAACTATTGAGCTCCGGGTATATCAGATTTCAAGACATCCTACTGACTGGACTTATTTGGTTAACAAAAACGGTTATGGAAGCTATCATTTAATCTCTGAGGATATCTGGCCTGTAAATCAAGTATGTTTTACAGTTAGGGTTGGAGGAAGTGATTACAGGCTATGGACAAACAAAGTAATTGGCGCTTACTGGAGCTATTTAGCCTTTACCTATGATGCTTCAACCGGAGAGCAACGAATATATTTTAATGGCGAACTTGATACCGAGGAGTCTCGAACTCCAGGCAATATTGATACCATTGCTGGACACTTACGAGTAACCGGTTCAAAGGCCGCATGCTTCAATGGCCTCATTGACGAAGTCGCAATCTTTAATGTAGCTCTTCCAGCGGACGAGATAAGAAGACGCTTTGAGATGGGTAGGGGACGGTAAATTTAGGTCTTAGGTGTTAGGTCTTAGGTGTTAGGGTAGAGGGCAAAGGGCAGAGGATAAGAAGGGCAAATTCGAAGCACGAAACAAATTCAAATGACCAAAATTCAAATGTTCAAAACCGACAACC
>CAZVBB010000031.1:0-9551 GCA_964625285.1 uncultured bacterium
ATAATCAGCAACGGTCTTTTCTGTCTTTGCTTTATCTCCCATTCCTGAAGCAGTGGTTACTGAATATGAACATTCAATTATCAAGTTTGGCGATGTCTTGTTGGGAACTATAAAATCCATTGTCCTTGGAATATTACCTGCCTCTGGAATCCTAAACTTTCCTTTCTCAAAGCTCAACTTATGAGATGTTAAAATTTGTTCGATCACAATCTCAGGGTTTCCTTCTCTACTGGCTTTGTATGAACCCTTTGTCTTGTATCTTATTAGGGTATCTACCAGAGACTCTATGGAGAAGCTAAACTTGTTTATATCAAGCTTCTTAAACTCAAAAAGTGGGAGAACTTTTTTAATCACAGGAACCGTAGGTCCCCTGAAGAAAAGATTTACAATACCTTCGGCAAACTTTTTGTTTGTCTTTATAATAGATTTTATCTTATCCAGACTCCACTCTGTTTTAAAATCATCACTTGGCCAATAGTCTTTATTAACAAGGCTGGATAGGGTTTTATCATCCGTAGCTCTGATGAATGTTACTAATCTTTGCAAACTTTCTTTTGAAAAACCGGTTATAGTCAAAGTTGCATCAATTCCATCCTCAACTTCTGTAATGTGTTCAAGCAAGACAGACTCTTTTAGTCCTTCCCTTTCTATCCTGTTTCTGAGAAGAAAAATATTCTGAGCAATTGAGGAAATGTGCCCCTCATAGTATTCCTCAAACTCCGCATTCTGGAAATAAAAGGTATTCTTTGAGATTACGGTATCAATTTTTTCCTCTAATGATGGATAACGTATGACCATTTAGCCCTCTTTATATTTCTGGCAACATGTCTTTTAATGGGTTCTTTCCAGTTCTTGCACTCTCCATTTCGATTGCCTTTTGTATTTCATTATAAAGGATAGCAATGTTATCAAAATTCTTCAGGAAACGAGGAAGATTTGTTTCCTGAAATAACCTCTCACTAAATTTAAGGACGCCAACGATATAATCGAAAATCCTCATAATTCTTTCTTCTAATCTTTTGTTCAATAGTTTCTCTGCAATTATGGGTGAGTATTGCCTGTATCGTTTTTGTATCAATTTTCCAATAAAATACATAATAATAAGATTGGAATAGATTAAAAACTCCTTTTTCAGTACCTCATTTTTTTCTTCTTGTGTAAAAGAGGATGGTTCTTTTTTTAATTTATTAAATTCTTCTCTCCTATATTTACCTATTTTGTTGTTGATAACTTGCAAAATTTTCCAAGGAAGTATAACCTCCTCTAATGAGATGTCTTTTCTAAAAATTTCGTAATACTTTTCTGAAAATAATCTATTTTTCCATCTACGAGCGAAGGCGGGGTCACTCGTAAATGCATAGATAGCCTGAGCAGCTTCCGACATTTCTATGACTCTCTCTCCGAAATTCCTCCTATCTCCGGTTGGAAGCTTTTGCCAATCACCTTCCTTAATAGAATAAAAGTAAGGTGGAGAATATTTGGCAAATTCTTCTTTCAATCTTTTTTGAAGGAGATCATTAGACTTTAATTGTATTTCTGAAACAGGATTTTGAGAGTTTGTATATAGGGTTATCATATCCACTTCTTTTACCGGTGCCTTGATGAAACGAACTACTATTTGTACCTCTTCAGGAATATTCTCCCAGTTCCCTGCTCTATGATTGGCATCGGACAAACAAACCGTTGTTTGGCACCCATTAATTACTTGAAAACCTTTTACTTCTAACATAGGTGGATTAATGTCGTCCTTTACAGAGAAGTCTTGGCACACAAAACTTATTCCGTTGTTGTAATACCAAAATCTTTTCCGTTCATCATCATCTAACAGAGTATCAATAATTTTTGCATTAATGCTTCCCTTTCTCGCTCCTTTATAGAACCTGATATTTCTTTCAAAAAGGCTGTCGCTATACTTCCTATACATTTCAAGAAGACTTTTTCCTTTAATGGTAGCCACAATCGATGGTATGTCTCCTTTTTTTACAAAATATTCGTCAGGAATAAGTTCAAGTGTAATCCTCTCATTAGCAAGAGGGTTCTCTACTTGTAATTTTGACCTGTAAACTGCCAAAACATCTTCTACATCATGAAAATACATTTGGACTCTTTCTCTCAGATCGGAGTTATTAAAAACTATTTGTTCTTGGTTTGCTTCACTCGAAAACTTGCTGAAGGCAAAGAAATGTAGCTGAACATCTACCCCTTCGTCCCATCTCTCAGAAAATGTTGAAGCAACATCATAAAAACGAGGTAAGTTCAATTTCTTAACTTCCTCAGGTTTTTTCAACCAGTCAAGACACCCTTTAAATAATACAATTTCATTGCCACCCACTTCTTTTTTCGTATCGCTGAAAAATTTACACTGAACAATCTTTATAATTTCACCCTCCTCGATAAATGCGTCTATTCGCTTGTCATTCGGACTATCAATCAAACAGAGAGTAGCAGTTTCACTATCCAAATCAAAGTAATTTCTGAGAATCCAAAGAACAAAGCCTTTTCCAGTATCAGATAAATTCTCACTTCTAGTTATATCTTGGACCTCTTGCCTGATTTGCCTTATAAGATTTGCATCTGATACTGCTACAACACTTTTCCTTCTTGACATACTTACACCTTCCTTAAAAATAATATATACTCATCTTTCATCGTATTCTGTATTCCTTTTATTGGCTTTACAATTTTCTGGTCGAGGACAAATGAATGTTTCATTGCCATTTCTTCAACTTTAGTTTCTAACCGTATTCCACCAGTCTGGATATCATTTGAACCGATTATAATAACTGCATATTTTCCAACTTTTAAAACACGAGCCATTTCTTTCAAAACCGTATTCATATCCTCGAAGTAGTTAGAAAGTTTCTCATTTTTACTTTTTCCTTTAAGACCAATCATTTCCTCTTTTAAGGATGCAACATCGTATCCTAAATACTCTAATTGTGGTTGATCATTTTCTGCATAATCAATGGCAAAGGAATAAGGTGGAGAAGTGATAATAGCATCTATTGAATTATCTTTTAAAGAGAGGTTTCTTGCATCACCAATTTCAAACCTTGCCTTGCCAATCTTCAAGTTTAGTTTATCTCTTGCTTGAATAAATGAGTTTATCTGTCCCATATATCTTTTGAGGACTGATGGGAAAAGGATATCTATACTTTTTGAGCATCTTCTTGCATAGCCCATGGCGTCTAAAAAGGCAAGTAGAGTTATTGCCCTATCTACTGCAAGACAATCATGAAAAGAGAAATCCCCAGGCAACTTTTTACTATTTATTAAAGTTTCATAATTCTTACGCATATTGTTAAGCATTGATGATAATTGGGAGCTATCAACTTTTAATGCTTCATACTTGACTTTACTCATCAATACACAAAATGGACTTTTCTCAATCCCAATAGAATCAATTCCTATGATGCTTGCCTCCACATTCAAAGTTCCACTTCCGCACATAGGGTCAAGAACCACGTCTCCGGGTTGAATCTTCAAAATATTCAATATTCCTTTTATCAATTGTGGATGAAATTTCCCTCTATAAGGGAAAAGCCCATGTGTAGCGTAACCTGTGGAAAAGTTACCATCCTTAAAATATGCTTTAGTGGTTTCCGATCTCCCTTGCCAGATAAGTGGGCTATTATTTGAGCAGATGATATAGTGATTTGTTTGAAAGCCATCAACACTTTTGAAAAATGCTCCTCTCCGAATGATTTCATTTTTGGTAAGGAATTTATATTCATAGAAGGCAAATTCCAACTCAAAAACCTCAGAGTTGTTGGGTAGTAATTCGAATTCTTTAGGCAGTAAAAATGAGGTTATTCGGGGTAAATCGGATATTGAGTTAATTTTTGAGATTTGTTCAATCTGCATATCCATATTTTTCTCGGTCATATTTGCATTTTGCACTTTGGATCATCGTTCTAATTTCGTTCCTTTTGAACAAGCGATGAGCACCTCTGGTGCAATTTTCCACTTTCCCTCTGCCCTATGCCCTCTGCCCTATACTCTATGCCCTATGCTCCGTAACTATTGTCCTTGTCCAAGTGAAAATCCTGGCTTATCGTCAAATGTGTAAAGATTCTCCAGTTTAATCCAGAAGAGTCCTGCTTTTTCAATCAATTCTAATAAATTGCGAATCCCCTGAGGAGTGCATTTTTCTGTCTCATCTGCCATTTGAAATCTGCATCGCCAGTGGTCAGTGCAAAAGGTCTCCGAGAATCCTCCCGGGTAAACTTTTACTCCCCGGTTAGTAATCATAATAAGCTGAAATTTAGGTTTGACAACTTGCTCTAATTGTTGCCCTAATTCATCTGCGCTTATAGTATCATTTCCGATAAATACATCCGCGCCGACAAGTTGCTGTTTTTCCTTAGTTGTTATTTCTGCAGAGATATTGATAGTAATTGGAGCTGTAGATTGTGGATAGCTAACCGGTTTAAGCGTAGCAGGTTTTTCCCCACACCGCTCCACCACTTTATTGGCAAACTCCATTGTTCCCACTGAGGCTTGCCCTTTAGCAATGTCATAGGTGTAAATTTTATCTTCAATTGTTTTTAACCAAGCATTGTGAATTCGTTCCGCTACCTCATTTTGTCTAATGTGGAGCAGCATAAGAATTGCCGCATGAATAAGTCCGGATGGATTGGCAATACCTTTACCTGCTCTGCGTGGGGCACTGCCGTGAACTGCCTCAAACATTGCGCATTCTGCGCCAATGTTTGCTGAGCCTGCCAATCCTACGCTACCGGCAATCTGAGCTGCCATATCAGAGGCAATATCACCATAAAGATTAGGCATTACAATTACATCAAATATCTCCGGCGTGTCAGCGAGTCTGGCTATGCCAATGTCAACAATCCAATGCTCTTTTTCAATATCCGGGTAAAGCTCACCAATTTCATTAAAAACCTTATGAAAAAGCCCATCTGTAAGTTTCATAATGTTGTCTTTGGTGAAGCAGCTTACTTTCTTTCTGCCATATTGGCGTGCATACTCAAAGGCAAAGCGGATAATCTTCTCACAGCCAGGGCGAGTGATGAGCTTGAGGCACTGATAGACCTGGTTGGTCTGGCGATGTTCAATTCCAGCATAGAGGTCCTCCTCATTTTCGCGCACGATGATGATGTCCATATTCGGATGTTTATTTTTAATAAAGGGATGATAAGAAACTGCAGGGCGCAGGTTGGCATAAAGACCTAATGTCTTACGCACCGTTACGTTGAGGCTTTTGAACCCTCCTCCCTGTGGCGTAGTGATCGGTGCTTTGAAAAAAATCTTATTGCGGCGCAATGTTGCCCATGATTCCGGAGTGATTCCGGAAGTATGACCTGACAGATAAACTTTTTCTCCTATTTCAATAAATTCAGTGCGAATGTGCGCGCCTGCGGAAGTCAAGATGTGCAAAACAGCATCCATAATTTCAGGCCCAATGCCATCGCCCCGCGCTACTGTAATCCGACATTGCTCACTTGAAACCAATATATCCCTCCTTGGAATTGCAAAATTGTGAAATTGCAAAATTGTGAAATTTTTAAATTACCAAATTACCAATTACCAAATTTTCTAAATTGTGTAATTGTAAATTTATAGCCTACAGCCTAAACCCCTTCAGTCTTCAGTTGCTTCTAAATACGCTCCTTCGAAGCTAAGGGTTCAAGGAGTCAAGGGTTCAAGCGAAATTATCAATCTGTGTAATCTGAATTTTAATCTGTGTAATCAAGCATAGGATTGAAATTCCTATGCTTTTAAATAACATAATTCCATTAAAAAATCAAACGTTTAATCTTTCTCTCATTCCCGCTATACTTCCAAATATTCAGTTATTTTTTGTTGTAACGAAATGATAATGCCCTAATTTGACACATTTCTACGAGATTCCTGAAAAAGTCCGAAATTTCTGTAATCAGGGGTCTCTGGGTATTTTTTCAGAGACTCCCCTACTTTGTCTTGACAAATAATAATTAATTTGATAATTTCCATTAAACATTAGGTGAGATTAAGGAAGAATACAAACGGTTGATTGAGAAGAAAAACTGCGAGTTAAGCAGACAGGCTGGAACGTGTTTTGTGACAGCCTGTGGAAGAATAAAAGGAGATGTAAAATGAAGTTGAAAGGAAGTAGGACGGAAAAAAATCTTTTGGCTTCTTTTGTTGGAGAATCACAGGCCAGAAATCGCTATACCTATTTTGCTTCTGTGGCAAGAAAGGCCGGCTTCGAGCAAATAGCGGCTATATTTTCGGAGACCGCTGATAATGAAAAAGGAACACGCCAAGAGATTTTTTAGGCTTTTAGAAGGTGGAGATGTAGAGATTACAGCTTCTTATCCAGCTGGTGTTATAGAAAATACTGCGGCAAATCTGGAAGCCGCCGCCACTAGAGAAAATCTGGGGTGGACAAAACTCTACAAAGAGGCAGAAGAAGTAGCACAAGAAGAAGGTTTTGAAGAAATAGCTCGCCAGTTTAAAGAAATAGCCGAGGTAGAAGAACAACACGAAAAAAGATACAGAAAATTGCTCAAGAACGTAAAGGGAGACAAGGTATTCAAAAAGGATACCGTGGCTAAGTGGAAGTGTCGCAATTGTGGATATGTCTACGAAGGGAAAGAAGCACCCAAAGAGTGCCCTTCATGCGCTCACTCCCAAAGCTATTTCGAGCTTTTTTGCGAAAATTACTAAAAGTATGCTATCAAGAAAATAAAATCAATATAGAGAATTCCGTAGGGTGTTTCAAAGGAAGAGTGTGGTGAAATATATAGAGCTTATTATATTTGACTTGGATGGCACATTAGTTGACTCGAGAGAGGACATAGCCAATGCTGTTAATTTTACTTTGAAATATACCGGCCTTAAAGAAAAAAGTAAACAAGAGATAAGTTCTTACATAGGAAAAGGATTAGAGGATTTAATAAGGAAATCGTTGGGTAAAAGACAAGGCGCTCTTTTAGGAAGGGCTCTGTCTGTGTTTGAGGAATACTATAGGAAACATTCTACAGATAAATCTGTTCTATACCCAAATATAAAAGAAATTTTAGAACACTTTAAGGATAAGAAAAAGGTAATTATAACTAATAGAAATTATGAATTTGCCTTAATTACTCTAAAGAGCTTAGATATATATAATTATTTTAAGGATGTAGTGGGAGGAGATGATGTAGGGTGCGCAAAACCCTCTTCATGCCCTGTAGATAAAATTTTATGCAGCCTTAATGTGAATAAAGAAAAAACTATAATAGTTGGTGATATGGATATAGATATATTAGCCGGCAAAAGAGCGGGTATAGTTACTTGCGCAGTTACCTATGGAATTGGCAGAAAAGAAGATATAATTAAAGCAAAGCCAGATTTTATCATAGATAATATGATAGAATTAAAGAATATAATAAAATAAAGAACAGGAAGTGCATCGATTGTAGTGAACGTAGAAGAGGAGGATAAAATGTCAGCAGTAAAGATTCTGCCGAATATATATTGGGTAGGAGCTATTGATTGGAATGTGAGAAATTTTCATGGGCACACCTATGCTACGGAAAAAGGAACTACTTATAATGCCTATCTAATTTTAGATGATAAGGTTACTTTGGTAGATGCTGTCTATAAGCCTTTTGTTGATGAAATGATTGAGAACATAAGACAGATTATTGAGCCAAAAAAGATTGACTACATTATTGCCAACCATGTAGAAGATGACCATTCCGGAACGCTTCCCGAAATACTTAAGCTCTCACCCAAGGCAAAAGTTTTTGGCACGGGAAAATGTAAAGATGGGTTATATAAACATTACTTTTGTGATATGGATTTTCAGGTTGTAAAAACTGGCGATAAGTTAAAATTGGGCAAAAAAACTTTGACCTTTATTGAAGCCCCGATGCTCCACTGGCCTGATAGTATGTTTAGTTATTTAATTGAAGATGAGCTTCTTTTGCCTAACGACGCCTTCGGTCAGCATTATGCGACATCCGGGAGGTTTGACGATGAAGTGGATGAGGCGATACTTATGGATGAAGCGACAAAATACTACGCTAATATCCTCTGGCCATTCAGCCCCCTTGTTTTAAAAAAAATTGAAGAAGTTCAAAAATTAAATATTCCCATTAAGATAATTGCTCCCAGCCATGGAATTATCTGGCGCAAAGACCCTGGAAAAATAGTAAATGCATATCTATCCTGGGCAAAAAATGAGACAAAACAAAAGATTGTAGTTGTTTATGAGACGATGTGGGATGCGACAGAAAAAATGGCAAGAAAGATAATTGAAGGAATAATTAATTCCGGGGTTGAGGTAAAGCTTTTTGATGTCAACAAAACAGGATATACAGAGATAATTAAAGAAATGCTCGACAGTCAAGGCTACATTATCGGCTCATCAACTCACAATAACGGTATGCTTCCCACCCTTGCTGGATTTTTAGAATTCCTTAAAGGATTAAAGCCAAAGAATAGAATCGCTTGCGCCTTTGGCTCTTATGGCTGGGGAGGAGGAGCAGTAAATTCTATTGAAAAAATCCTTAAGGAGCTGCAGGTAGAGATTGCTCAGCCAGCAATTGCTGTTCAATATGTTGCCGATAAAGATGAACTTACCCGATGTTATGAATGGGGAAAAGAATTTGCCGCGAAGGTAAAAAGGAATAGTTAATAGGACCGAGACCTTATTGGATTTGATTTAGACGATACACTGGTTGATTCCTGAGGGGTGTCAAGGGAAAATTTTTCTGGAGAAAAGGGGGTGATAGCAGTGGGTTGCGCCAAAAAGAAGGCTTCTGAAAAGCCAGCAAAGAAATCCTGTAAGCCAAAGAAGAAAGGTAAAAAATAATTTTAAAGGAAGGTGAATTAAATGGCAATAGCAAAGGAAAGGACAAAAAGGGGCAGAAGTTGGTCTGCGTTCTGTGCGCAAGAGAGGTCGTAGTAAACAATTGGGGGATATCTCGCAAAACGCTCTGGTGTTGCGAAAAATCCATGAAAGAGAAACAAGCTGTCAAGAAAAAAGCTCCCAAGAAAGAAGCTACCAAGAAAAAATAGCGTATTTTCTTAATGTAGCACTTCAGTAGAATTTTTGGTGTTACCTTCTCAAGCCTTCTTCTCTTCTCATCATTTGCTAAGAAAAGAAGAGGACATTTCTAAAAAGTTTTGGCAAACAGTATTTTTTTCTTGACAAGAAATTAGAATTTGTTGTAGCTTTAGCAGCTACTTCAAAATTTAGGAGTGTTAGGACTAATTCTAACACATTAGAGAATTTGAGAGAAGCATTAGGAAATTACACCAAAGGTGCTTCCGCCTAGGCGGACTTGTTGCTCTACGAGCTCATTGCTTGATCATAAGGTTAAGGAAATCATAACAATGATGCAAAAGGAACGATATTAGAACGATGATTGTGCCAAAGGCACTCATCGCCTGCTCGAAAGGAATGGAATTAAAACGATGATGCAAAATAAAAAGTGCAAAATAAAAATTGCTCATGGGGTGACAGTCCGCCAAGGCGGATAGCTTGAAGCATAGGAATTTCAATAATTGTGCCAAAGGTACTCATCGCTTGTTCAAGTGGAACGAAATTAAAACGATGA
>CAZVBB010000032.1:0-9521 GCA_964625285.1 uncultured bacterium
ACCAAATCTATGAATTTCAAACTCATCTATACCCCCGAAGCGCAGGAGGGAATACGCAAGATTTCTTACCGTTAAAAAACAGGACTAATTACTATCATACGAGGTCAGGTCTTGCAATGTAATGAAAGGCGGGGCATTCTTGTCCCACTCTTTTAGAAGACGCAGACTGAAGTCTGCTACTCCTGGATTAGCAGGTTTTAACCTGCGTTCTACATCTTTAAAATTACAAGCACCAAACCACAAATTGACAACAAAGTTGTCAGTTTTGGTATTTGGTCATTCTATGCATCCTGGTGACTGGTGCTCTGGTGCTCTGGTGATATATTGGCTTGTGCTGCTGCGAGTCGTGCAATTGGGACACGGTATGGAGAACAACTGACGTAGTCCATCTCAATCTGGTGACAAAAGGCAATTGATTTCGGGTCTCCGCCATGTTCACCGCAAATGCCAATTTTGAGAGCTGATTTCTTTGAACGTCCGCGCTGAATGCCGATTTTCATCAGTTCTCCCACTCCTTTCCTGTCAATTGTCTGAAATGGGTCATCGGCAAGAATCTTTTTTTCAAGATAATCAGGTAAGAATTTTGCTGCATCATCGCGGCTAAAACCAAATGTTAGCTGAGTGAGGTCGTTTGTTCCAAAGGAGAAAAAGTCTGCTATCTCAGCAATTTCATTAGCTGTTATTGCAGCGCGCGGAATTTCAATCATTGTCCCTATCAGATAGTTCACTTCCACACCATGTTTTTTCTCTGTTTCTTTCGCAATCTTGACTGCAATTTCTCTCTGGTTATGAAGTTCTTCCTTTGTTCCAACCAGGGGGATCATTATCTCCGGGAGAACTTTGATGCCTTTTTTGGTGAGTTCACAGGCAGCTTCCATAATTGCCTGTACCTGCATCTCCGTTATCTCCGGATAAGTGATTCCTAATCGGCATCCCCGGTGCCCTAACATCGGATTTAACTCTGAAAGAAATTCTACTTTTTCTCTGAGCGCCTTCTGAGAAATTCCCATCTGTTTTGCCATTTCCGCCTGAGCGGACTTATTGTGAGGTAGAAATTCATGTAATGGCGGATCAAGGGTGCGAATGGTAACCGGCATACCGTCCATTGCCCTAAATATCATAGCAAAATCTTCTTTTTGGTAAGGGAGCAGCTTTTTTAATGTCTGCTGGCGCATTTTCCTGTTATCAGCCAATATCATCTCCCGCACTAACTTGATTCTTTCAGGACCGAAAAACATATGTTCAGTACGGCAGAGCCCAATGCCAACAGCGCCGAACTTTCTTGACAATTTAGCATCTTCAGGCGTATCGGCATTTGCTCTCACCTCAAGCTTTTTAAACTCATCTGCCCATGTCATAAGTTTCTTATAGGAAAGATTTTTTTCTGGGTCGGCTGGAAACAGAGGAAGTGTTCCCACATAGACCGTTCCTTTTGTACCGTTGAGTGTAATCCAGTCTCCTTCTTTCAGGGTTTCGCCGGCAACTTTGACTGTGCGCGCACTTGCATCAATATTAAGTGCGCTGCAGCCAACAATGCAGCACTTGCCCCATCCTCTTGCTACCAAGGCAGCATGACTTGTCATTCCCCCTGTAGAGGTGAGGATCCCCTCGGCTACATGCATTCCATGTACATCTTCTGGGCTGGTCTCAGCGCGTACAAGAATGACTTTTTTTCCTTCCTTTGCTTGGACTTCGGCATCATCAGCAGTAAAGACAATCTGCCCGGTGGCGCCTCCCGGTCCTGCCGGCAAGCCAAGAGCGATCTTTGTTGCTATTCTTTCGGCTTCGGGTGAAACCATTGGGTGGAGAAAGACACTAATGTGTTCCGGTTTTACCTGTAACAGCGCTTCTTTCCGGGATATTAACCCTTCTTCGCACATATCTACCGCAATTTTGATGGCTGCAATGCCACCACGTTTTCCTGTCCGGGTCTGAAGAATAAAAAGTTTTCCTTCCTGAATGGTGAATTCAATATCCTGCATATCGCGATAATGGGTTTCCAACTTTTTCTGTAAGCCATTAAGCTCCTCATAAATTTGAGGCATTGCTTCTTCCATAGACGAAAGCTCATTTGCCAAGGCAGTTTTTGTTGCCTCATTCAGCGGTTGCGGTGTTCTGACTCCTGCTACGACATCTTCCCCTTGAGCATTAGGGAGAAACTCGCCATAGAAAATTTTATCTCCTGTTGCAGGGTCCCTCGTGAAGGCAACGCCTGTGGCACTATTTTCTCCCATATTACCAAACACCATTGCCTGCACATTCACTGCTGTTCCCCAATCATTAGGAATGCCTTCAATGTTGCGATAAGAGATTGCTCTCTTTCCCATCCAAGATTTAAATACTGCTCTGATGCCTCCCCACAGTTGCTCAACCGGGTCATCGGGAAAATCAACTTTTAATACTTCTTTAAGTTTTGCTTTGAATGTTTGGCAAAGTTGCCGGAGGTCGAAAGCCGTTAGTCCTGTGTCGTCTTTTATTCCTTTTCTTTTCTTTGTCTCCTCTATTTCTTTTTCAAACTGCTTTCTGATGCCATGCTCTCCCGGGTCTATTCCTTGAGCTTTCTCAAGAACGACATCGGAATACATCATAATCAGACGTCGGTAGGCATCATAGACAAATCGTTCATTCCCGCTTTTTTTGATTAGACCAGGAAGAGTTTTCTTAGTAATACCAACATTAAGTATGGTTTCCATCATCCCTGGCATTGATGCTCTTGCTCCAGAGCGGATAGAGAGAAGAAGGGGATTCTCCGAGTCACCAAACTTTGCTCCCATCGCTGCCTCAATACGTTTCAGTGCTCGTTCAACTTCATCTTTTAGGTCGGGAGGATATTTCTGGTGTTGCGTGTAGTAAGTACAGACCTCTGTTGTAATCGTAAATCCGGGGGGGACGGGTATCCCTAAATTGGACATCTCGGCAAGATTTGCTCCTTTCCCGCCTAAAAGCTCCTTCATTTTAGCGTTTCCTTCTCCCATACCAGGTCCAAAAAGATATACGTTTTTTTTCATTTGGCTCAACTCCTTTTTTCTGATATTTTAAGTTTTCATTTTCCCTTCAATTGCAATTCAGACACTGGACTTTAGACATTAGACTTAATAGGTAATAATTTATAATTTTTAGTCTATGGTCTATAGTCTATAGTCTTTCCTTTGTGCCTTTGTGCCTTTGCCCATGTCTGGTGTCTATTGTCTACTGTCTGAATCACCCTTCCCTTCAATTAGCTTCTTAACCTTCTCTATTATCTCATCTATACTTAACCTTATCTGCACCATGCTATCTCTTTCTCTTAAAGTTACGGTGTTGTTTTTTAAGGTTTCTGAATCTACAGTCACACAGTATGGAGTGCCAATCTCATCCTGGCGGCGATAACGTCTCCCGACCGAGCTGACTTCATCATAGAAGACCTTGAAATGCGGGCGCAATATTTCCTCAATTTTTTGGGCAACCTCAGGCATTCCATCCCGCTTAACCAGCGGAAAAATTCCTACCTTTATTGGTGCTATCTGCGGAGAAAGTCGTAATACTACTCTATCTTCTTCTTCAGCATAAGCATCGGTCAGGCAGGCAAGGAGTGTCCGGTCCACCCCAGCTGAGGTCTCAATAATGTATGGAATAAATCTCTCTTTTGATTCTGCATCAAAATAAGAAAGGTCCTTTCCTGAATGTTCGCTGTGACGCGACAGATCGTAATCTGTGCGGTTATGAATCCCTTCTAATTCCTGCCATCCGAACGGGAAATTATACTCTATATCGTAGGCGCAGGATGCGTAGTGGGAAAGTTCATCTTGTGTATGCTTATGAAACCGTAATGATGAGGTTTTTATTCCAAGTGTATAATACCACCTCATTCGCTCTTCTTTCCAGCTCTCCAGCCATTCTTCAGCCTCGTTCTTTTTCACGAAGTACTGCATTTCCATCTGCTCAAATTCCCGGGTGCGGAATATGAAATTTCCCGGTGTAATCTCATTGCGAAAAGCCTTGCCGATTTGGGCGATGCCAAATGGAAGTTTGCGACGGGATACTGCCACAACATTCAGGAAGTTAACATAAATTCCCTGTGCAGTTTCCGGGCGAAGATAGACGATTGCTCCCTTCTCTTCTACAGGACCCATATGAGTTTTAAACATCAGATTAAAATGTCTTGCCTCTGTAAACTCACCGCCACAATCAGGGCATTTCTTATTTTCCTGAGTCTCAGTAACTTTAAAGCGGTGCTTACAGTCCTTGCAATCTGCAAGCAGATCGGTAAATCCTTTTAGATGACCTGATGCCTCCCACACACTCGGATGCATCATAATGCTTGCATCCAGTCCTTCTACATCGCTGCGCAACTGCGTCATTGCTCTCCACCACAGGTCTTTGATATTTCTTTTTAGTTCCACTCCCAAAGGACCATAGTCCCAGCAGCTTGCCAGTCCGTCATATATCTCACTTGACTGAAAAATATATCCTCGCCGCTTGCAAAGTGAGACTATTTTTGCCATGATGTCATTAGTATTATTTTTTTCCATATTTTTCCTGCATTTTTAATCTTCAATAATGAAAAAAGTGCCTGCTGTCTTCTTTTCCATGCTGTGTTATGTGAAATAGTGGTTTTATTCTTTCCTCTCACATAATGAAAATAAGCTGCTCTGCACTCCTGTTACTACCTTATGTTTTATTGTTTTTCTCTTTTTATGGAGCAAGTAGATTTCCCTCTTTTCCAATTCTAATGGATCTTGCGGGATAACGAATGCGTCTTTAATCTTATCCCAATCTTTGCCTCTTACTGTTATTAGATTATCGAGGAAAACGCTCACATAGCACCCATTTATCATCGTAGATTCTTCAATCTCTAATTTTCTATTTGTTATTTCTACATATTTAGAGTCAATATCAATCCCAATATATTTTCTTCCTAACTTCTTAGCCGCAATAGCAGTTGTTCCGGTTCCTATAAAAGGGTCCAATACAATGTCATTTTCATCCGTGCTCATTAGAATTATCCGTTCCAATAAATGTATTGGCAATTGACACGGATGTTCATCTCTATACTTATCGTGTTTAATCCGATGAATATCTATCCAAACATCAGATACCAAAGGGCCAAATGAATGTAGCCCAGCTTTTTTCCCACCATAATCTTTTAAAATGTAATGACACTTTCTACAGCGTTTATGTAACATCCTGATATCATAGAATTTAAATTCTTCAGACTTCACATAGTACAAGATTCCATAATGATTAGGCAAAAGCGTCTTGCCGAGAGGAGGCCCCATTGCATCCCAAGCAATCCAATGGCGAAATGTCGCAATTTCGTTTAGATAAGAGCCAAAATAAATTAGCCATTTGGGAATATTATGAACAAAAATTGAACCTGTTGTCTTGGTGATACGAACCATTTCATTAAGCCACTCTTTGCACCAGGAAAGATATTTTTGAACTTCATGTTTATCATAATAACTGTTGTATTTCTTTTTTAGATTAAACGGAGGATCGGCAAAGGTGACATCAACGCTATTATCCGGGATTTTTCTCATTACTTCTAAGCAATCGCCTTGAATAACTTTGTTTATCAGATTCTCAGAAAATTCTTTATTTTCCATAAAAGGTCTCTGTTAGCAGATTTTCAAACCTCTCAAGTTCATTCTTGCTAAATGTAAAAACAAAATCATAAGCCTCAACCATACGCCGTAGGTCGCCTCTTCTTACATACCAGCCAATTCCATCTACAAACCCAACAAAAACTACATTCGGATAATTCTTCTTCAGATAATCAGCAACGGTCTTTTCTGTCTTTGCTTTATCTCCCATTCCTGAAGCAGTGTCTGCTGGACGATGTCAGAACTTTCTTTGAGCAAAATCCAGAGGATTTTGCTGTATGACCCGCCCAGCGTTTCCCGCCCCCAGACGGAGCCGAGGATTTTTTATTATACCAATTCTTTCAGTTCCTCTCTACTTTTCTTCAATAACTCCGCGTGCAAATCGCCGACGAAAGTTTTGTTATTTCTTACCACTTTTTCAAAAAATCCAGTATAGTCCGCCGGCGTTAGAAAATAAAAGCAATACTCCTGCCCCTTCTTTTCAACCTTGGCGTTCAATTCCACAAAATAATCATTTGCACCGGCTATTTTGTCTCGGTTTTTTACATCGGTATCCTCGTCGTGTTTCGTTTCCACAAAAATAATTTTGTCTCCTTTTTTGATAATAAAGTCGGGGTTGAATTGTTTTTGCTGGGGATGTGTGCCGGGGCGATAATTATACGGGATTGAGTAAAATCCCTTGTTTTTTGATTTCACCCAGCAATCAATAAATTTCGCGTTCTCTTTTCTCGTCAATATTTTCGCAAAATCAATTTCCGGCTCTGATGCTAACACCATAACATTAAGCGGCGATTTGTAATTGTCTTCATCAGTTTTTATGGAAAACTTGCCTTTTATCTCATCAAGCGCTTCGTTGATATTTTCTAACTCCTTTGCCGTAGATGATTTTAATGATTTCTCGCTAAACATTATTCCCTTGTTTTTCTTTACCTCGTTGATGCTGATAAAGGACGCGTTCATTTCCTTGGTATTTTTTTCAATCGGATCACTATACACATCCACTATTCGGGATTGACCGGTTAGTTGCCTGTAAAGCGTGTTAAAAGACGATTTGGCTCTTTGAAGATTGGCTTCCGTTACCGTTTTTTCGCCAATTTCTTCTAGTTCTTTTTCCATAAGGTTTTCAATAAATTTTTTATTCGCTTTCTCGGCAAAATTAGTGTTATGCGTCAAATCCAAAAGCAAGATATTGTTAAAAACTTCATTCACCGCTTCTTTGGCGGAATACTCCTCTAAATCAACTTTGGTTCGCTTGGTTGTTTCTTCTCTTGTCTTGACTGACCTGTAAATTTGTTCAGTTATGTCTTTCCTACTACTAAATCCGAGAGATTTCGGCAATTCAATTTTCCCGCGAGCAGGTGTTTTTGTTTCCGTTTTAATCCTCTTTTCAACATTTATGTAATAAACCAAGAAATTATATTTTGATTCTCTATCAACTCTGCTTGTAATTTTCTTGCTGATTTCCGCCACATCCCGCACCAAATCGTCTATTCGTGGGCCCCAAGCGTCGTGATTGAAAATCGTAACTTGCGGGTGCATCTTTGCGTCGTTTTGATAAGCCGGCGGCACGCGCAAACCCCTGCCCAGAACTTGGGCGATTAAAAGTTTTGAATTAAACGCTCTATCCTCGTGGGGGACAATTTGAAAAACATTATTTACATCCCAGCCCTCGGTAAGCATAGAAACAGAAACAATCCATTCCACCGGATTTTCCGGCTCGTCAACAGTCTTCAATAGTTCTCGATTAGCTTCATGCTTTTGGCTTGAAGTAACCGGCAATACCTTTTTCTTTGCTTCTTCGGCAGAGATTTTTTCCTCGGTTCTCAAAAACTTCCGGATTTCATCGGCGATTTTATCTGTTTTTGAAATTTTATTGGTAACAAAAATCGTGATGTGCTTTTTGACTTTCGGATATTTCCTCTTGTTTTCAATATGATTTCTATAAATCGCCTTGAATTTCTGCTTCCATCCTCGCGACTCATCTTTTTCCAAATAGTTGATGTCTTTCACCATTCTACTTTCAATCGCTTGGCGGATCGGGTATCGGTAAATGACATCTTTGAAATAATTGTCGCCTTTGTATGGCGTGCCTGACGAATTAAGGATATAGGAAAAATTGTACTCGGGATTTCTCAAAAACTTCGCCCATTCCAGCATTTCCTCGTTTTCAGTGGCACTGGCGTGGATATTGGCATTTATAAAATGATGGGCTTCATCGTTGATTATCAAAATTTTTCTGTCCTTTCCTCTCAAATCCTTTATTGATGAACCGACATGGTCATATGCTTTATGAATATTATCAGTACAAATATCGCCTTTTTTAATAGCTTGATTTGCCTGAATAATGCCGGGATTTCTATATTTTCCGTCCTTCGGAAAAGCGCTTTGCAGGTTTGTTTTGATTGTAAAATTGTTAAATTTTTTTAAGAGTTCGTATTTGATAGTTCTTGAAGGGCAAACAATCAAAACATTATCAACCACGCCCTCGGCAAGCATTATTCTCGCCGCCGCATACATCGTCCAAGTTTTTCCGGTGCCGGTAGCCAAATCAATCGTGCAACCCAACTTATCTTTGAAAAGCAAATTGCCAAGCAACTCGTCCTCATCTCTAAAAAACTCCTGCATCGCCTCATTTGTCTTAAAATTCTCACTAACTAATTCCGCTATGTTTTTATATTCGCCACTTAAAAAGAACTTCAAAACCTTTCTTGTCGCCTCAATTTGATATTCTCGCTCGCCGCAAAGCTCGGTAATAAAATCCTCGTATTTGGAAATATCAAAATTATTAGCTTTCTCTGAAAGCCGTAAAACTAAATCATTAGGGCTGATTGTTTCTTTGTTTTCTTCCATAATTATTTTTTGGGTAACGACTCCTTAATTTTCTCTAATTGATTTTTAAATAGATTGGATTCAATTATTTCATTAAGATATTCTATGGACCAAACCATAGATAAACCTGTATTTTCTTCAAAAATTACGCGTGGTTTACCTGTCTGTATACTTACTGCTATCTCTTGGTATGGGAGATATTCTCCAATTATTCCTACAAATTTACCACCTAACGGATCACCGCCAAGTGAAATATTGCCCCTATCGAATCTTATTGGAGAAGGTTTGAGAAATACAGGGCTTCCACTATTACCTGGAAAAGCAAAACCATCTATATAAAATGTTTTGTCTCTATTTATTCTACTTATCGTCCCGTTTCTGATCACTGGTTTAATCACATCTTCGGTGGGAATACCGGGCTGAAAACTCAAAAAGAAAACATCATAAAGTTCATAGAGTTGCTCAATCTTTAAGAACAATTCTGAATCAACAACTTTTACATCATCGTTTTGAAGATCTAATGCTGTAAGTATTATTGCTAAATCAACCTTGTCTTTATTGTGAAAAATCCATTCCACTCCAAATTTTTCTTTTATCTCTTTTATAGATCTCTTAACTATTTTATTGTCTCTGGTATTAAACGCAATCCATAAATCACCATCTTTTAATTCCTTTTTCTCATTATTAAAAACAACATGTTTAGCAGTAATTAAGTGAAAAATACTATCAATTTGAACTAAAACTCCTGTGGCAACAAAAATATCTTCTGGCTTGTTTTCTCTACTGATTCTTGTTTCTCCAATAAATACTACTGTCTTTTTTATTTCTTCTAATAACTCTTTCATAATTTTTACTTTTTCTTAAAATCTTTGATGTCTTTCACTTCTGCCTTCTCGTTTCCTAAAACATCAAGATAAATAATCATCAACTTTTGTCCAGCTTTCTGTTTCAGAAAAACAACCTTAAAATCGTTTTTAACAATCTCATCGCCAAAGGCGTAATGGTCCATATCAAAAACCTTTCCGTCATAATCCTCGTCAATCATTACCATTGATAACGCTTCTTTTTTCGGGTCTTCAAACTCCACCGGCTTTTTGCTGATTTGCACCG
>CAZVBB010000033.1:0-9370 GCA_964625285.1 uncultured bacterium
TTTACGCTTACAGTGAGATTTTTAATGATTCCATTTTCCCATTCATATACTACTACATACAGACTGGAAAAGCCAAAAATATTCATTTATTGCAGAGAAGAAAAGCTAGGTGGTTTCTATAGTTTCCTCCCCGTAGGAGAGAAAACCTTGCTTATTGTCTCAGAGCAGGCACCCGCTCTTGAAGAGATGGGAGGATTAATTGCCACTATAGTGAGGAGAGTATCGGGAGCAGAACTTGCATTAACCTTATCTCCTCCGTTTGTATTTCTTGATGTAATAAAAGGGCGCGCTGAAAAAAGAGCGTGCTGAAGGGTTATAGTGAGGCAAGAGAATGATCTGGCCGCGCAAGCAAGTTAAAGGAACTAATGGTCTCGGAGCGAAGTGCAATGATTGTGGCGAGTTTATACTTGGCAAAAAATTAGAGAAAACATTAAAGGTTTGCCCGAAATGCAATTATCACTTCCGACTTGGAGCAAGAGAAAGGATAAGTCTGCTACTTGAAGACGGCACTTTTGAGGAATGCGATCCGCAGATGACTTCTTGTGACCCACTTAATTTCCAGGGATTAGAACCATACCTGGGTAAAATAATTGAGGAGCAAAAGAAAACAGGACTTGCTGAAGCCGTTGTTACCGGGGAAGGATATCTGGGTAATCACCCCCTAATCATTGCAGTTACCGATTCCCGGTTCATGATGGGCTCTATGGGTTCAGTTGTTGGGGAAAAGATAACGCGGGCAGTCGAAAGAGCGATTGAAAAAAGACTTCCGCTTTTAACTATATCTGGCTCTGGTGGTGGCGCTCGCATGCAAGAAGGAATGCTTTCCCTTATGCAAATGGCAAAAACCAGCTCAGCCATTGCCAGGCTCAATGAAGAAAAGCTTCTCTTTATTTCCATTCTCACGGATCCAACGATGGGGGGGGTTGCTGCCAGTTTTGCTTCCCTCGGCGATATTATCATTGCTGAACCACGAGCACTGATCGGCTTCGCTGGTCCCCGCGTCATCAAAGAAACAATACATAGAGAGCTCCCTCAAGGATTTCAGAGGGCAGAATTTCTCTTCAAGCGAGGGTTAATTGATATGATTGTCCCTCGCGGAGAGTTAAAGAAAGTTCTTTCTGAACTGCTGGATAAGTTTTGAGCAGTCATGAAGTACGAAGAAGCAATTGCCTATCTTTATAGCCTTGGAGAGAGAAATCAAAAGTTTCGACTTACAAGCATTAGAGCCTTCCTCAGGCTATTTGGAAATCCCCACCTCAAGCTAAGGTCAATTCACGTCAGCGGAACTAATGGAAAGGGCTCAACGGCATCTTTTATTTCCTCAATTCTTCGTAGTGCCGGGTATAAAGTTGGATTGTATACCTCTCCTCATCTCATTAAATTAAGGGAAAGAATTGCCATTAATGGTGTTCTTATCTCCAAACGACAGCTTGCTAAATTAGTAACGGAGATTAAGGATGCACTTCATCTACTCCCGAAAGCCGAACAGATGACTTTCTTTGAAACTGTTACCATTATTGCCTTTCTTTTTTTTGCCCGGCAGAAGGTAGATTTCCTTGTATGCGAAGTTGGTATTGAGGGGAAATTTGATGCTACAGTTGTCCTGAGGTCTATCATCTCAGTAATTACCAATGTTGAACTTGAGCACACAAACGAACTGGGGAAAACTGTTGCTAAAATTGCCCGGGAGCAAGCGGGAGTAATTAAGAAAGGTAGCATTCTCATTACTGCCTCTCATGGAGAGGCATTGTCAATATTAAAAGAAATATGTCAGAAAAAAGAGGCTACCCTATTTGCCGTTGGCGAGAATTTGAAATACACCCGACTTAAGTATAATCTTGGGGGTGAAACTTTCACAGTGAAAGGAATATACCAAAAATATTCTCGGCTGCAAACTACTTTAATAGGAATGCATCAGGTTGTTAACGCAACAACGGCTATTGGCGCAGTGGAGGCTCTCAGGAATTATGGCATCCTCATCTCTCCGGCAAGCATAAGAGAAGGATTAAAAAGAGCAAAGTGGGAAGGAAGATTCGAAGTAATCAGAAAAAAGCCACTTATTGTGTTAGACGGCGCTCATAACCCCTCTGGTGCTAACGTCTTAAGAAATACGCTTACTGACCTTGGCCTGAGTAATTTTATCATGGTTATTGGCATTCTTAATGATAAGGACGCCCGGGGAATAATAACAGAGTTAGCTCCTCTGGCTACTGAGGTTGTAGTAACTCAGCCACAGACAAAACGAGCGACAAAGCCACAAAAGCTGGCAACCGAAGTAAAAAAACACATTTCAGATGTCACCATTAGAGAAAACACAAGAGACGCCATCTCTTATGCTTTAACTAAATCTTCTTCTCAGGTTCCAGTTTGTATTACAGGCTCCCTTTACCTCATTGGTGAAGCAAAGCAATATTTCAACAGTCAGAACAGTCAGTAATATCTTGCAGTAGTAATTTTCTTGCCATAAAATCGTTTAATGATATAAAATTGCAAAGTTATTAAATAAATAGTAAATACTCAGTCAACTCCGTTGACTGAAAGGCACAAAGAAAAATGCTCTGCTATTAAACTCTGTGCCTTAATGCCTATGTGCCTAAAATTGGACGGCTTTCACTGAATATTTACAATAAATAAGTATATAGGCTGTCACAAAACACGTTCCAGCCTGTAATCAAGGGCGGCACTTTTGTGACGCCCTATAAGTATACATTAGGGAGGGAAAAATGAAGTGGCTTGTTTTATTTTTAGGGATAATCTTAGGAGCGGTGGGTATGTTTTTCTGGATTCTTGATTATGGAATTATAGTTGCAAGGGGAACAGATGAAAATATTACCACGCTCGAGAGGCGCCTTGTATTATACTCTCAGCGCGACAAAATTAAATATCTTGACGACAAAATAACAAATTTTAATGCTCCTGGCAATTTTGTGGTGTTAGTATGCCAGGACAGATATAGAAATTTGCGTGAGTTCTTTGCTACGAGGGGAGGGTATAGAGGCTTTCTCTTTCAACTCGCTCCTATTTTTGAAAAAGATCAATACTGGTTTATGGATTCATTTGGCATTGATATTGGATTTATAAATTTTATCGTTACTCAAGAAGTGACGAAAAAGAATAACAAAAGATGAAAGCTCTTATTTTGTGTGCTGGTTATGCCACGCGCCTCTATCCTCTAACAAAGGATAAGCCAAAACCTCTCCTCCCTGTTGGTAAGAAACCAATGATTGAATATATTTTGGAGCGAATTGAGGAGGTAGAAGATATAGATAAGGTTTACATGGTAACAAATGGTAAATTTTCTGGGCACTTTCGCAGGTGGAGTGAAGGCTATCAGGGAAAAAAACAGCTAAAAATTGTAGATGATGAAACATTCTCAGATGATAAAAAATTAGGAGCAATTGGTGACATAAAATTCGCGATTGATAAGGAAAAAATTAATGATGAGCTGCTTGTGATTGGCGGAGACAATCTCTTTGATTTTCCCCTTACCGATTTTATCCGCTTCTTTAATGAAAAAAAAAGAACAACGGTAGCGCTTTACAATGTAGGCAACAGGGAAGAAATCAAAAAATATAGTGTTGTGACACTTGACAGTGAGAAAAGAATCGTTGGTTTTGAAGAAAAGCCAGAGAATCCCATAACGACCCTTACTGCCATCTGCATGTATATCTTTCCAAGAAAAGAATTGGGTTTTATTGCAACCTACATTGAGGAAGGAGGAAATCCTGACGCAACGGGCTTTTACATTGCCTGGCTCCATCGTCATCAGCCGGTATATGGCTTTACATTTACAGGAAACTGGTACGATATTGGCGATCTAAACCTCTATCAATTTGTAAATAAAAAATACAGCGAGTCTTAGCGATTAACAACAATGAAAGAAAAACATTAAACAGGAGAATAAAAATGAGCAAGAGTTATTTATTTACTTCTGAGTCTATGGGAATAGGACATCCAGACAAAATTGCTGACCAGATATCCGATGCGGTTCTGGATGCAGTGATGAAGGATGATCCGGAGGGAAGGGTCGCCTGTGAGACACTGGTGACAACAGGGCTTGTGTTTATCGCTGGAGAAATAACGACAAAGTGTTATATTGATATTCCGACTATTGCCCGTGAAACAATTAAAGAGGTAGGATATACAAAGCCAGAATATGGATTTCATTATCAGACCTGTGGCGTAATGACTGCAATTCAAGAGCAATCTCACGACATTGCCATTGGTGTCAACAAGGGAGGAGCTGGTGATCAGGGAATGATGTTTGGTTATGCTACAAATGAGACTCCTGAGATGATGCCGCTTCCTATTGTATTGGCTCATAAGCTGGCGCGTCGGTTAGCCGAGGTAAGAAATAATAAGGAAATAATCTATCTGAGGCCAGATGGAAAAACTCAGGTTACTGTGCAATACAATAATGGAAAGCCGGTAGAAATAAAAACAGTTGTTGTTTCCGCACATCATGATTCGGGTATCAAGATGGAAAGTCTTCGGGAAGAAGTTAGAGAAAAAGTAATTATGACTACTCTTCCCGCTGAATTAATGAGTAAGAATATAAAAATATTTATCAACCCGACAGGAATATTTGAAATTGGTGGTCCTCAGGGAGATACAGGATTAACAGGAAGAAAGATAATTTCCGATACATATGGAGGCGTTGGTAGCCATGGCGGTGGTGCTTTTTCTGGAAAAGACCCCACAAAAGTAGATCGCTCAGCTTCATATATGGCAAGGTACATTGCCAAAAATATCGTTGCTGCTGGACTTGCAGAGCGGTGTGAAATACAAATTGTTTATGCTATTGGAATTGCTGAGCCAGTTTCTTTTTTCCTGGATACATTTGGCGCGCAAAAAATTTCTAATGAAAAGCTTACCAAAGTGGTTCGGCGTGTATTTGATGTTACCCCTCTGGGAATAATTAAACATCTTAATCTACGCCGCCCTATCTATAGACAAACCGCAGTCTATGGGCACTTTGGCCGCAATGAAGAAGGATTTACTTGGGAGAAAACAGATAAAGTAGATATTTTAAAAAAAGAAGTTGCAAGGGAGTAGTAGGAGTGAAAGTAAAATACGATATTAAAGATATTGAGCTGGCAAAAAAAGGTAAATTGCGTATTGAATGGGCGGCTCGGAATATGCCTGTTCTGCAAATTATTCACGACAGATTTAGTAAAGAAAAGCCGTTAAAGGGCACCTGCATTAGTTGCTGTCTTCATGTAACTACTGAAACAGCTAATCTCGTGATTGCTTTAAAACAAGGTGGCGCCATAGTAAATTTATGCGCTTCTAATCCTTTAAGCACTCAGGATGATGTGGCTGCTTCATTGGTTAGGGATTATGAAATACCTGTATTTGCCATTAATGGTGAGAATAACAGTACCTATTATCAGCATATCAACAAAGTTCTTGATGCCCGTCCTCACATTACTATGGATGATGGTGCGGATTTAGTCTCTGCTATTCATCAGAAAAGAAAAGATTTAGTTAAAGATATTTTAGGCGGTACTGAAGAAACCACAACAGGTGTTATCCGACTGAAGAGTCTTGAGCAAAAAGGACTTTTGCTTTTTCCTATGATAGCGGTTAACGATGCACAAACCAAGCACTTTTTTGATAACCGTTATGGGACCGGTCAATCTACAGTTGATGGCATTATTAGGGCTACTAATATGCTTTTTGCCGGAGCTAATATTGTTGTCTGTGGTTACGGATGGTGCGGCAGAGGTGTAGCTATGCGCGCCCGGGGTATGGGTGCCCGGGTAATTGTGACTGAGACAGACTCATTAAGGGCGCTTGAAGCGATTATGGATGGATATGAAGTAATGCCTATTAAAGAAGCTGCCCCTAAAGGTGATATATTTATTACTCTTACCGGTAACACTAAAGTAATTTCGCAAGCACATTTCAAGCTTATGAAAGATGGGGCTATTGTAGCCAACAGTGGTCATTTTAATGTTGAACTTGATCTGGATGCCCTTGAAAAGATATCGGTTAAAAAAAGAATAGTTAAAGAATTTATTGAAGAATACACTATTAAAAATGGTCCACGCATTAATATTCTGTGTCAGGGGCGGCTAGTAAATTTAGCAGCGGCAGAAGGTCACCCTGCTTGTGTTATGGATATGAGTTTTGCAAACCAGGCACTATCAGTAGAGTTTATAGTGCAAAATAGTCAAACACTGAAGAAAAAAGTATATCCTGTTCCGGAAGAAATAGATAAACAAATAGCCCAGCTAAAATTAAAATCTATGGGAGTAAAAATAGACAACCTTACCTCTGAGCAAAAAAAATATTTAGCCTCCTGGGAAGCAGGGACATAACCACCTAAACTCTAAATTCATATCAGGGCCATAGATCTCTATAGCCTTGAATAAAGTGAGACACTTTAAAAAAACAAATCCCAAATTACAAACAAATCCCAAATCCGAATGCTCAAAATCTAAAACTGACATGAAGCGAAGGGCTTTAGGAGCGACTTTTAGTCGGTTTTGAGTTTTCTTCTCATTTGAGTTTATTTAAGGTTTCGAATTTAATTCTTACGGGGTTGGAAAACCCCGTCTATCGTTCACGGTTCGCTGATCCCTGATTTCCACAAACTGTCATGGACATAAAAACAGCATTTTCATATCCTCTGGCAGTGGGGCAGTGAACTCTACATATTCTTTTTTTGCAGGATGAATGAAGCCTAACTTATAGGCGTGAAGCGCTTGACGCGGAAAAGAATCAATTAGTGAAAACTCTTTGCTCCTCTTTTGCTCACTATCGCGCCCATAAATTTTATCCCCGACCACCGGATAGCCAATATATGATAAATGTAGTCTTATCTGATGCGTCCTGCCCGTAGATAGGGTTATCTCAAGAAGAGTTGTTGTCTCCTGCCTTTCCAGAACTCGATAATAACTTACTGCTTCTCTTCCGTCCCCGTAGCGTATTGCCATTTTTTTTCGCTCTCGGTAGTGCCTTCCAATAGGAGCAATAATCTCTCCTCTTTCGGGCTCAACTTTTCCATGAACCAGAGTTATGTAAATTTTTTTGATACTTCTTTCTTTCATTTGTCTAATCAAATCAAGATGAGCGGCGTCAGTTCTGGCAATGAGCAATGCTCCTGATGTGTCTTTATCCAGCCGGTGAACAATCCCCGGACGAGGGCAACCTCGGAAAGAGAGACGCTCGGTATAGCATAGGAGGGCATTAACCAATGTTCCCTGGTGATGACCGGCGGCTGGATGTACAACTATACCGGCAGGTTTATTAATGACGAGGACGCTTTCATCCTCATATAGAATGTCAAGCGGTATATCCTCAGCCACAATATTAGAACTTGACTTCTCTATCTCAATGGTTATCTCGTCTCCTGGTTTTACTAAATGGCTGGGTTTCAGCGGGCATTTATTGACCAGAACTTTTTTATTTTTAATTAATTTCTGGATTGCCGAACGAGAAAGGGAAAGACCTTGCTGAGACAGGAATACATCCAGTCGCACTGATTTGTCCTTAACTAAAAATTTATGTTTTTCCACTACGGTTCAGAGTTCAAGGTTCAGGGTTTACGGTCTCTTAATTTTTTTAACAGCTTGTTCAAAGGAAGTGTATTGATGATATTCTTTTCTTCCAGCCAGCCGCGCCGGGCAGTAGCTATCCCATATTGCATTACCTCTAATTGTGCCACATTGTGAGCGTCCGTTCCGAGAGCAACTGATACTCCTGCGTTGCCTGCCATGCGGCAATGAACATCGCTTAAGTCCAGCCGTTGGGGAAAGGCATTGAGTTCCAGAGCTGTTCCTGTACTCTTTGCTTCTCTGAACAGTCTTTCCATATCAAGCTCATATCCTTCCCTTTCTCCGAGCAGTCTCCCTGTAGGATGGGCAATTATATTGACAAATTTATTCTTCATTGCACTAACAATGCGATCAGTAATCTTGGAAGCTCCTTGTTTAAATCCAGTGTGTATCGCTGCAATTACAATATCTAATTCACTTAGTAGCTCATCACTGAAGTCAAGTTCTCCATCGCTATGAATGTCTACTTCAATTCCGCAGAGAATCCGAAAATTACTGAAACTCTTGTTCAGCTCTCTAATTTCTACAATCTGTTTTCTCAATCTTTCTTCAGTTAAGCCATTGGCAACAGTAAGTGATTTTGAGTGGTCGCAGATTGCCAAATACTCATAGCCGAGCCTCCTTGCTACTGTGGCTAACTCCGAGATACTATTTGCGCCATCACTCCAGTCAGAGTGAACATGGAGATCTCCTCTTATTTTTTCATGCGTAATGAGCCTCGGCAGTCCCCTACCCTGCTGGGCAGCTTCAATTTCACCCAGCCCTTCCCTGAGCTCTGGGGGGATATAAGAAAGGGTAAGAGCGTGATAGATATCATCTTCCTCTTTTCCCCCTATTCTCTCTCCGCTTATCCTGAAAACTCCATACTCGTTAATTTTTAATCCACGTTTGTGCGCAAGTTCCCGCAATTTTATGTTGTGAGATTTTGAGCCAGTGAAGTACTGGAGCGCTGCTCCAAAGCTTTCGTCCGCCACCACGCGCAGGTCAACCTGAATATTTTCTTCTACGCGAACACTGGACTTCGTTTCTCCCATAGCCAGAACATCCTTGACTAGTGGCATACTAGTAAATGCTTTCATCACCTGCTGCGGCTCCTCTGAGGCAGCAAGAATGTCAATATCACCAATTGTTTCCTTCATTCGCCTTAAGCTACCCGCCGTACTTATCCGTTTAATAGGAGAAATTTTATTCAAGAGGGTAATAATTGACTGCGACAAAGGATAAGCCTTTCTGAGGAGAATTCTCCCGTGGTAATGCTTGAGAAACTCTATTCCTGAGAGGATATTTTTCTCAGTTTTCTCTCCCATTCCGGGAAGGTTTTGCAAGATGCCCTCTCGGGCTGCTTTCTCCAACTGTTCAATGTTTTCAATGCCTAATTTCTGTTTGAGAAGAGCTACTGTTTTGGGACCAACCTCTGGAATGTTAAGCATCGCGAGGAGACCTTCCGGGGTCTTTGTTTTTAACTCTTCATAGTAAGAAAGACGATTTGTTTTAAGCAACTCACTTATCTTGGCAGTAATACCAGCGCCAATTCCAGGTATCTCCCCTACTCCTCCCCGCTGTTCAATCTTTTCCAGTTCTTCAGTGAGTCCTTCCACAATGCGGGCGGCATTTCGATAAGCACGTACCCGAAATGGATTCTCATTGTTTATTTCCAAAATATCAGCTATCTGGCTAAAGATCTGCGCTATTTCTTTATTTCTCATTTTAAGAGTTTTACCCCATGCAATTTAACTGTCAGGTGATTACTACCGTGAACCGTGAACGATTACGTTATTTGATAGGCACAGGAGGAAAGCTTACAATAA
>CAZVBB010000034.1:0-8524 GCA_964625285.1 uncultured bacterium
CTAAAATTTGAAGTGGTGTCTCAAAGTGAAGCGCAGTGCGGCTTTCAGGGTATGTCTTACGCAATATCTTTATTATCTTTGCTACTTTTTCTTGTAACATACTCTCGCTATGGAATAAGTGGGTGTTTAAAATAATACCATATTGGACTTATTTGTCAAGAAAACGACTGCCTCATAAAAATAGGTGTCTGTCCCTATATTATCCCTTTTAATCGTGGGTCAAAGGTATCTCTGAGCCCATCGCCCAAGAAATTGAACGCTAGGACGGTTATCATTATCGCCAGTCCTGGAAAAATCGTCAGGTGTGGTGCTGTTCGCATGAAGGCACGACCAGCGCTTAGCATCGAACCCCACTCTGGTGTTGGAGGCTGTGCTCCCAGGCCTAAGAAACTCAATGCTGCAGCAGCTAAAATCACATGTGCCATGCCAAGCGTCGCCATCACTATTACTGGCGCCATGACATTTGGCAGAATGTGGCGGAACATGATACGAACATCACTGGCACCAATTGCCTTTGCCGCCTCGATAAATTCCTTCTCTTTCACAGAAAGGACCGATCCACGTACCACTCTTGCATAACTTGTCCAACCAATAACTGCTAATGCTAACATGACATTGAAGAGAGACGGACCCAATATGCCCGCGATCACCAGCGCCAGGATGATGCCGGGAAAGGCAAGCAAGACGTCTACAATCCTCATGATAATCTCATCAATAATGCCTCCACGGTAACCTGCAATCGCTCCAAGCATCACGCCTACGATAGAGGTTATTCCAACTACCATGATTCCAATTTGTAGCGAAACTTGTGTGCCATAAATAAGCCTGCTTAAAATACAGCGGCCGAGATTGTCAGTTCCAAAAGGATGTTCTGTGCTTGGCGGTAGTAAACGGTTCTCTAAATTTTGCTCGATCGGGTCATGTGGGGCGATGAAGGGTGCAAATACAGCGACGAAGAACAGCGTAAGAATAATTGCAGCACCGATTAGCGCTAATCTATGCTTTTTAAGTCTCCTAAAAACTTCGATGAACGGTAGTCTGCCTCCTATAATTTTTATTACGATATCGTGCATTATCTTGCCTCGTAACGTATTCTTGGGTCTATGTAAGCATAGGAAATGTCAACCAACAGGTTAAAGAGTACAAACATTACTGCAATGAACAATACGCATCCCTGTATCACATGAAAGTCTCGGGCAAATATCGAATCTACTAACAACCTGCCCATTCCTGGCCAGGCAAATATCACCTCGACTATGACTGCACCTTCTAAAAGAAAACCAAACTGCAAGCCCACAACCGTAACCACTGGAATCAGCGCGTTCTTCAATGCGTGCTTACCTATGACTGTTTTTTCGTTCAAGCCTTTTGCCCTGGCAGTTCTGATATAGTCCTGCCTGAGCACCTCAAGCATGCTTGATCGTACAAGTCTGGTGGTGATTGCAGCCATACCTGTCCCCAGAGTTATGGCCGGTAGGATAAGGTGTTCTATTCCTCCCCGACCAAAGACCGGAAGCCAGCCGAGATGCAAAGAAAAAAGTAATATGAGCAACAATCCAAGCCAGAAATTGGGCATGGAAACTCCTAAAAGAGCGCCAAGCATGGAAACATTGTCAACTATTGAGTATTGCTTAGTTGCCGAGATGATCCCAACTGGAATCGCTATGATGAGAGATACCAGCATACCCGCTATGGCGAGTTCTACTGTGGCTGGCAGTCTGGTCAGGATTTCATCCAACACCGGACGATCGGTGCGAAAAGAATAGCCGAGATCACCCTGCAATACATTGGCCAGCCAGCGAAAATACTGGATATAGACTGGTCGATCCAGCCCCAATTCCCGCCTTACATGTTCAATCGTCTCTGCTGTGACCTCTTCCCCATATCGTTTCATGGCTATCATCTCAGCCGGATCGCCCGGCACAAAATGCATCATGGAAAAGGTGATTATGGATACGCCCAGCAAGATAAAGACCATCAACCCAATTCTTCTGATGATATAGGTTAACAATTGCTATCACCTGTAGGAAGTTCCACACTTATAATTGCGTTCCGTCCTTCCCCTGGCAAGCAGTACTTTCCATCATTTTCTTCTAGGTGGTGCAGTAAATATCTTCGTAACTCGTTCTCCTGTACCGGTTCAAGGTCAAGTCGCATCTGCCAACTATTTACGGCCTGATTAATACTCTCATAAATCTGATCCTGAGAAGTCTTTATTAATTCCACATTAGCCGGCACCACCAACTCATAGAGGATATTATATAGATGGATGAAACTGGGAGATGGATGGTATTCTTCTTTTTTGAATCGCTGCCAGATATTCGCATAGAACCTGGGCTTATCAGTTCCGATGATGATGTAAAGATGTTTTTTCGCTGCTGATAGCATCTTTTTTAGTGCCGTCTCGATGTCTGTAATATCGTAGAGCGAGTGGGCAGCTATTATCATATCGTGTATGCCAACCTCCTCGATGGTAACATCCTCCCAACGCTTGCTAATCAGGCGAACGTTAGTCAGGCAGTTCATCTTGCTGCCGAGACGCGCCAGCATATCCAGTGATGGTTCCACCACCGTGACCTCTTTAACCAGTTGGGCAATGGGAAGGGCAAAAGCACCGGTGCCGGCACCGATGTCCAGCACCGTTGAATGCTTATTCAGGTGTTTTTGCATATTATCCAGCAAGACCCGGGATAATCGTTATATTCGAGCTGCAGGTCATACCATTCTGCAAACTCCCTTGAAGCGAAGGAACCCCTCCCCTTTCTGAACGATGACCCCAGCACCAATTTTTGCCATTCGTCGGACCAGTTCATGATGTTATCCTACATGGGACTACCTATTCAGCCACATAGATATTCTCCCAGTTGACGACAAACCATGGATGTAGCTTATAGCCTTTTATGTCATCTCTGGCAGCGTTGATCATTACCTCTTCAAAGAGAGGGATCATCAGAACCTCTTTTGCAACAATCTCTTGAACCTCAAAGAGCAATTGTTGTGCCTTTGAATCATCGGTTTCCTTCATCGCTGCTTCAGTCAGCTCATCGATGCGTGGATTACTGAAAAAAGGCGGATTGATAACAACAGTCATACCACCTCCTGAGTGGAAAGTATCATTCACAGTCCCCCGCGGGCAAATACCGGCAATAGGGATTAATGTCATTTTAACATCTCCTCTCCCCATCATCTCACGATAAAGGCCTGTATCTACAATCTCTATATCCATGGTAATTCCAACTTCTCCGAGATCTGACTGAATAATCTCCGCAATGGTCATATAGGGCCAGCGCCCCACCCATCCACTAGCCAAATGCATCGTTACTCTGAACTCTTCTCCATCCTGCTCAACAATACCATCACTATCTGTATCTATCCATCTTGCTTCTTGCAGCAGTTCTCTGGCTTTATCCCGGTTGTTGAACTCAAAGAGCGCTTCCGGATGCATCCAATCTTTATGTAATGGTGGAACAGGTGTATTCATTACTCTACCATAACCCTCCAGACCATACCTGACAAGGCTCTCGGGATCTATGGCATACGATATTGCCTTTCTGGTCCCTACATCATCGAATGGGAAAGCGGTAGTATCAAATCCTATATGATGGTGGACAACCCCGTGAGTAGTCATTACCTCTATCTCGGGATTGGCCTTAAGAACCGGTGCCTGCTCCGGTAAGATTCCACCGGTATCGATGATCATATCGATCTCGCCTGCCTCAAGTGCCATCACCCTTGTTGTCGGATCAGGGATATACCTCAAAGTAACACGCCCCAATCTGGGTATACCGCCCCAGTGGTCCTCGTTCCTGATCAACACCAGCTTATCACCAGGCTGGTGATCCTCTACTTTGAATGGACCGGTCCCAATCGACTCAATAACCCTGTCCTCTTCATCGATAGTAGCAGGACTTATCATAACTACGAAGAACAGCGAACGGACAAACGGAGCGTATGGTTCTTTATGGATGACTTTAATAGTATAATCATCAACGATCTCTATTCTATCTACAGGACCAGGAATGCCCGGCCGTACTCTAATTCCCCATTCCAGACTGGACTTTGCTGTCTCTGCGTTAAATGGCGTGCCATCATGAAATTTAACACCTTCTCGTAGGTGGATCGTCCATGCGAGACCATCCTTAGATACTTCCCAGCTTGTTGCAAGTCCTGGTCTTGGTTTCATTTCAGCATCTAAGATGACCAACTGCTCAAAGACTCTCGTGAGAAATGGATGTGCACCCCTTGCTCCCACCGGATCTCTTCCCAATCCGGCAATCACCTCCTGCGGAACTTCTACTTTTGCCTCTTCTGCCTGCCGTCCAACATGAACAAGGTAGCCAATACCTAAAACACCAAGTACGATAATGATAGCAATGATAGCAATTAACTTCTTCATTTTTCTCCCTCTTTTTTACTTTTTGCAATTAATCGCGGTAACTACTCAAGCTATCCGCCTTGGGGATACCTTCCCTAATCCGCCTCAGGCGGACTGTCACCCCATGAGGGAAACCAGATTGTTTCCCTATAAACTTCCCCTAATCCGCATAGGATCATCGTTTTAATCTCATTCCACTTAAACAAGCGATGAGCGCCTTAGCGCAATTTTTCAAATTCCTATGCTTCAAAAATTTTCTGCTTTTACATTTTTCACTTCCTCCGTTAATTTTTTCAATTGAATGCAATTGCAATTGGTTGCATTAACCAGACAAAAAAAAGGAAAGTTTTCGCAGCTCGGCTTCGGCTTTCCAATTTCACTTGGTACATCAAAGTCTGCCTTCATGCACCAACTCTGCCCTGATATCCTTATAATCTCGGAAACTTTTGGCTTTTCTTTCTGCTCTGTCTAATTCTAACGCATCTTCAAGGTCTTCTAAATGCTCTATTAGTCGAAGATAATCGCGTAAATCAAGAACTACAGCTCTCTTCTGCCCCTTTTTATTAACAATGAAATTTTCTTTCACCTTCGCCATTCTCAATTCCCCTTTATTTTATGATATAATTTACCAAAAGATTTCTGAAAAAGTCCAGAATCTGCTTGCCCCGTTAGATATGAAATTATCTAACGGGGTGAATAATTAGAGGTCTCTGGTATTTTTTCAGAGACCTCACCAAGGACTCTTGTATCTATTATACTACTACAATTTTGACTATTTGTCAACAGGCCGAATTGCCTCATGAAATAGGTGTATGTTCCTATTTAATCACGAGACCTCGGGGTTAGAGACGACCCCGAGTACTTTGCTTTCAGAGGTTCAAAGTTCAAAGGTTCGGAGGTTCAGAGTTCAGAGGGTTCACCCCTCACCCCTCCCTCTCCCCTCAGGGGAGAGGATTAAGGTGAGGGGTATGAACTGGTGCCTGGTGCACTGGTGCACTGGTGATTGGTAATTGCCAACTGGTGACTGGAGGCATTTTTGAGAGGAGGTGAATTATGAAATCCTACACTGAACACTTATGGTTTAACACTCGCAAGAGAAGAGAATTTATTAACATAACCCTGAATGTTAGGGAGTGCCTGAGAAAGAGTGGAATAACAGAAGGGTTATGTCTGGTCAATGCTATGCATATAACCGCAAGCGTATTCATAAATGATGATGAAGGTGGATTGCACGAGGATTTTGACAAATGGCTTGAGAAACTCACTCCTCATGAGCCCATATCTCAGTACAGACACAACTTGACAGGAGAAGACAATGCCGATGCGCATCTAAAAAGGACAATAATGGGTCGTGAGATTGTGGTAGCTGTTACTAATGGAGAACTCGATTTTGGCCCATGGGAGCAAATATTCTATGGTGAATTTGATGGCTGTCGCAGGAAAAGAGTGATGGTCAAAATAATAGGAGAATAGGAAAACAGGGACGGTTCTATTTTATCCTGTCCTGTCGAGAAAAATAGAACCGTCCCTGTTATTGCTGGACTTCAGATTTTAGACCTCAGACTTTTCTATATACCCGCATTATTCACACCTACCGTGAATTCTGTATGGGTTGCTCCACTTATAGAGCTATGCCCACCTGCCTTAGGCAGGTAAATCGGGCAACTACAATTCAGGTATGGATTAACCAGTATTTAGTTTTGCCTAACGCTATAGCTCTGTGGCGGCGATCAGCCGTCCGCAGCAGCCAGTTGTTCGCCTATTCAATCCTTCTTCATATCTTCGATGGCCAGGTAGAACCGCTTGATCATGGGATCACATTTCACATCTGTTCTGCGAATTGGACGCACAAGCCGGATTCCATCAATGGATCTACACCGGCTCAGGGCCACGTACACTTGACCGGATGCGAAAGCACCATGACCGAGGTCCACCAATACGTTTCCTAATGTCTTCCCTTGGCTCTTATGGATTGCCACAGCCCAAGCAAGCGTCAGCGGGTACTGCGTGTACTGGCCTACCTTGCGAGCCACAATTCGATCTTGCTCGGCATTGTAGGCATACTTATAACTCTCCCAAGTCACTGGGAGCACATCACGCACCGTACCATGAGAGTCACTGAGGAGTTCCACTCGGATACTTCCTTGGCTAAGTTCACGCACAATGCCGAGGGTTCCGTTGACCCACCGTCGTTGTTCATCGTTCTTTGTGAACATCACGCGAGCATCAGCCTTCAATCTTAGATCAATAGGCGATGGTAGCTTATCCTCCTCGATATGGAACTGGCCTTCGATTCTACCCTTGAACGAATACTCTCTCGATAGCAGGCGCTGCAATTCGTCTCTGTTGATCTGGTCTGCGCCATTGTTCGTGCAGGTCAGAGTGATGTCAGGGATTAAACTGTCTCCTTGGAAACACCGCCGGTTCACTTCGGTTGTTATGAAGTCACGATCGTCTCCGATACGAATCCGGTTTAGCAGGTCAACGAATGCTCCATCCTCTTGCCGGTAGACGGAGGTCAACTCCACTGGCACGAGAGATGTCCCCTGTAGGCTGAAAGAGCTAAAGAAATACGGACTTGCGTACCCCTTTGCTCTCAACGCATCCCACTCATGCCTCGGCACTACTGGTGGTAACTGGAAAAGGTCGCCGACGAGGAGCAATTGGACGCCACCGAATGGCGCGTTGCTCGACCGGTTTTTCCGGAGGAACTTGTCGATGCTATCCATGAGATCACATCGTACCATAGAGACCTCATCGATGATCAGGAGTTGAAGTTTCTGGTAAAGCTTCCTATCATAAACGAGCTTGATGTCTTCATCTTCGTGGATCTTGGGAGGGAATTGGAAAAATGAGTGAATGGTGACGCCGCCAACGTTTAAGGCAGCCACACCAGTTGGGGCCACAACAACTAGCGTCTTCTCTAGAACAGTTCGTAGATATTGGATTAACGTTGACTTGCCGGTGCCAGCATTGCCAGTGACGAAAACCACTGGGCAACCAGCATTAAGCAAAGACTCGACTGTTCTATACTCATCGGAGATGTGAACCCCTTCCAGAGGGTTTTTGGGTGCCGGGATGGGAAACTCCCGTAAAGACTCCCGCGTTGCTCGCCTATTGAGTTTACCGATATCAACGGGCTTAACACCTAGTAGCTTCTTGATCGTATCGAGTATGCTCATTATTCTCTAATCCTATCGGGCGATCTCCCAGCTTTAGCTGACCGATCGCTATAGCAAAGCGAGAAGGCAAGCGGGTTACCTGAAGCGATTGTTAGTTAGGCCATAAGCCGTAGCTCTGCAGACTCATTCTCTATTCGCTAGTATCTTTTGCCAGAACAAAGATTCAGCATAAAGGAGACGTTTAATATAACTATCGTCTCGAGGAATGCGAAGATGAACTTCCGGCTGCTCTGGCAAATAACAGTAGAAATCAATCCATCGAAAATTGGTAACGGCTAGAATGTGTTGCAACTGACCATAATAGTAATCGGGGACTGCCCGAGATATTGACGCCTTACGATAAGCACTCTCCCCACATTTGATTTCAACGACAGTACTTCCGTCAGTTGCCAATCCGTCAACACTGGCGCGTAGCCATTCATACTTCACACTTTGAAGACAAGCCGGTACAATACGAATGCCAACTTTGGTTTCGTAATGTCTTCTCGCCTCAGGCTCCAGCGACATCCCTCTCTCCATGTCGCGGTTCTTGAAGTTTGTATCCGTCCCCCCACACTTTTCCTGAAGCAGATGGGCCGCGCTCTTCCAAGGATTTTCCCCCATGATCGTCGGGGCATCGGATGCCCCTATTCCTTGACTACGCCACTCAAGCCATTCCTTGGTCCCTTGTCGGAGATTTACGATTGCGTAAAACATGTTGCTCCCTGCCCTAACTCCAAAATTAAGGCTGGTGTAGGTATAGCTCACCGCTTTATTGTTTTGACTTGTTTCTGAGACTGTCCGACAATCCTGTTTTTGTGTTTACCCCGTTAGAAATTCCACATTTATGGGAAATATGTAGTTGCCGACCTTGGTCGGCTAAAACGCAGAGCAAGCTCTGCAACTACATTACCGTAAGATATTTCTAACGGGGTTTATTGTCCGAATCTGTAGTGTAGTTGCCAACCTTGGTTGGCTAAAATGCAGA